>VAZT01000701.1 GCA_005884825.1 Alphaproteobacteria bacterium | reverse complement strand
CGTCGGGCAGGGCCGGGTGGCGCAATTGCTGTCCGACCAGATGTGGTTCTGGGCGCGCGGTTTCGAAGGCGGCGGGCCGCAGGCGGAATTGCTGCGGCGTCTCGCCTATTGGCTGATGAAGGAGCCGGATCTCGAGGAAAACGACCTGCGCGCAATGGTCGAAGGCGACAGCCTCGTCGTGAACCGGCAATCGCTTGAACCGGACGACCGGCCGGTCACTGTCGCGGCACCCGACGGCTCCAGCCGGAGCCTCGCCTTGACGCCGGAGAGCGGCGGCCGGAGCTCGGGGAGGCTCGCGATCAGCGAAATGGGGCTCTACCGCGTGACCGACGGGACCCGCAGCGCCCTGGCGGCGGCAGGGCCCCTCAACCCGATCGAATTCGCCGATGTCCGCTCCACTCCCGAAAAATTGGGCCCGATAGCGGCGGCGTCGGGAGGCGGGGTCTTTTGGGCGGGTACCGGTGCGATCCCCGAAGTGCGCCGGGTCTCTCCCGATCGGGCGGCGGCTGGGCGGAACTGGATGGGCTTACGCGCCAATGGCGACTACACGGTGACCGGGTTCAGCGAAACGCCGCTTCTGCCCGGCATCGCAGCACTGCTGCTGATCGTCGGCGGGCTGCTCGCAGCCTGGCGCCGCGAGGGAAGCTGATCTACTTCGGTGCTGCGCCGGTTCCTCGCCCCGTGCCACCCGGACGGGTTCAAATTCGTTGCCGCCGGGGTGGTCGCAACCTTGCTGCTCTTCCTAGTGTGGGCGCCCACCGGCTGGACCGCGGCGGTCGTGACACTTTGGATGGTCTATTTCTTCCGCGATCCGTGGCGGGTGACGCCGATCCGGCCGGGTTTATTGATCAGCCCGGCCGACGGGATCGTCGTGTCGATTGCCGCGGCGACGCCGCCTCCCGAGCTGGCGATGGACGATATGGCGTTCGTCCGGATCGGCATTTTTCTCAACATCTTCGACGTGCACGTGACCCGAGCGCCGGTCGGCGGCAGAGTTGCGGCAATCCGCTACACCAAGGGCCGTTTTGTCAATGCCAGCCTCGACAAGGCGAGCGAGCACAACGAGCGTCTGGCGATTCGCATCGCGCCGCCGGAAGGCCCCGACATCGCGTTTATGCTGGTTGCCGGACTCGTCGCGCGCCGCATCGTCTGCAATATCTATGACGGGCAGCAAATCGCCACCGGCCAGCGGGTGGGCATCATCCGCTTCGGCTCGCGGGTCGACATTTATTGCCCACCGCCTTACGTCCCGATGGTCGTGGCGGGGCAGCGCATGGTCGGCGGCGAAACCGTGCTCGCCGACCGGCTCGCCGAGGAACCGCCGCGCCAGGGGGTAGTCCAATGAATGGGAGGAGAACCTTGAGGATGCGTTCTGCCAGGAACCGGCGGTCGCGAATGCGGGTGCGGCGACTATCGGATTTATCGGTCAACCGCATGGTCCCGAACGTCCTGACGTTGTTGGCGCTGTGCGCCGGGATGACGGCGGTGCGCTTTGCAATGGGCGGCAATTTCGAGGCGGCGGTCTTTGCGATCATCGCCGCCGGCATCTTCGATGGGCTCGACGGACGCATGGCACGCCTCCTCAAGGCGACCTCCAGCTTTGGAGCGGAACTCGACAGCCTGTCGGATTTCGTCAGCTTCGGCGTGGCTCCGGCGGCGGTTCTCTACTTGTGGACATTGTCGGGACTGCACGGTCTCGGTTGGGCGATCGTGCTGCTCTTCGCGGTGTGCTGCGCGCTTCGCCTGGCGCGGTTCAACACCGAGACCCACGGCGAAGTGCCGTCATACGCGGCGCCGTTCTTCACCGGGGCGCCGGCGCCGGCCGGAGCGGGGCTCGTCATGGTGCCGATGTTCCTCAGCTTCGAATGGGGCGACTGGCTGTTCCGCTCGCCTTATCTCAACGCCGTCACGGTGACCGGCATTGCGCTGTTGATGATCAGCAAGGTCCCGACGGTATCGCTAAAGCGCATCCGCATCCCGCACCATCTGGTGATCCCGACCTTGCTCGGCTTTGGCATCGCGACGGCTTTCCTGACCACCCCCGCGCCATTTCCGCTCGAAGAGGTTGCCCGACCCGCCAACGAATGGCGCCATTGACCTATCGTCGCGGCGTCACCACCAGTGCATCGTATACGGGCCAGCGACCCTGGATCTCAATCGAGCGTTCCCCCAAACCGAACGACGCCTGCGTGACCGGGCCGCCAGTGAGCGCCAATGCCGCATCACAAGGGAGCCCTTGCCTTCCATAACGGTCGCTTAAGACCTCCGCCGATTCATAGAGACTGACGTTTCCCGTTATCACCAGCAATATAAACCTGCCGTCGGTAGTTGTGCAAACCGCCGTTCTGCTTCTTCGATCATAATCATTGTAAATCATCGCGAATTTTCGCCCCGGTTCGATCATCACTGGTTTTGAGTAAACGAGGTCCGTTGCCTTTGTCAAACTTTCTTCTATCTGTTGGGGCCTCAATATTCTAACGGTGCCGTCTTCAATCGCTAGCGCCCCGCCCGCGGTTTCTCCACGGTAGGGGTTTAATATCGTCCCGCTTACCTTCAGCGCGTAATCTGGGCTCAAGTAGTTTTCGTTATCGCTGGAGAACCATCCGGCGTTCATCGCGAGGACCGCGTTCTCGCGCCGCCGGATATCCTGAACATACTCGCCTTTGGACTCTTGCCCGATCGCAAGCCTCAACGCGACGCCCTTTGGATCGACACGCCAGGCGAAAACATGGATGTCGTAGTCACGATCATGCACGACCTTCAGCTCAATATTTTCACTCAACCGTTCCCACTGCACTTTTTCGCTCGCATCGAGCAGATGCGGCACCGGGTTGCGCAGGAAATCGTCGATCTGGGGGTGATCCGGGTCCAACTCGTTTGCGTGATTGTCGTTTGCGCTCGCTTCCGCGGTTCGCCCTTCTCGCCTTAAAAGCGCCGCCAGGTAGGAATAACCAGTCGCAAAATTTTCATCCCGCTCAACAGCTTCTTTCATCAATTCAATCGCTTCGGGGCGCGCTCGCGCATTCCCTGATTCCAGATCCTGCGCCGCCAGGAACAGCGCGTAGGCATCAGGTTTTACCTTATGTCGAGCCAGCGGGTGAGTCCGAGCAAGCGTGTATTTGTCGAAATCGAGTGCGTGGAGCAGCG
>VAZT01000232.1 GCA_005884825.1 Alphaproteobacteria bacterium | reverse complement strand
TAGCTATAGAGCTTCATCACGTGACCCTTACTGACTTGGTGCCCCGACGGGAGTATCGGCACAAGACTCCTATCTTCAAGTTGCTCGTGTTCAGGGGAGGCGAACCTTACCTCCGGCGAGGCCGATAGCCGGCGCGTCCAGGATGCTCGGAGCTGCGACCGGGAAGGTCGGATTGGCGCTCGAAGCACCAGCGCCGCTTCGGCCGTCTCCGAGTTGCCCTACCCGGTCATCTCCCCAACATTGCACGTGAAGCCCGGTGTCGATCGCGCAGGTATGGCTATCGCCCGCTGCGAGGGTGAAAGCCGGAAACGGAGCGTGCGCGGGGTCCGCCACTACCGGCACAGGGGTAAGACTAAGACCGCCGATCTGACCGTCACCGAGTTGACCGGCCCCGCGATCACCCCAACACATCGGTGTCATCCCGGGGAGAACGATGGCGCAAGTGTGACGCTGGCCGGCGACGAAGGTGGGCGGCTGGCCAGCGCCGTTTGTGGCCGGCATCAGACCTGAGACCCGGGTGGGCACGGGCACCGACGTACTGATCGCGCCGTTCCCGACCTGCCCGAACTGGTTGTCGCCCGAGCACATTGCGGCGCCTAGCACGGTGAAAGCGCATGTGTGATCGCCACCGGCGACGACGCCGCTTTGAGCACAGATCGCGCCGGGTTGCGCTCCAGCAGGCGCGGCTCCGAAGAACGCGAGCAGGATCACTTGTCGCGGCACTGAGCTGTTTGAACATCAAGACGCTCCGCAAGGCGTTACGCAGCCCTATTATATCCGCGCCCGATGCCGCCCTAGTCGCAGCATCCGATCGCGTTGGAATAAGAACATCAGGGAGCCGACCGGCATTGTCACACCAACGGAGTCGCGCCGGGGCGGCTCGTAAGTTAGGGTCGCGGCATGGCTCTGCTCCGCTATAGCGGTAATCGCTTCCCGGCCGAGATCATCCACCACGTGATCGGGCTCTATCTCCGCTGAGCTACCGAGACGCAAGGAGCTGCTCGCCGAGCGTGGGCTCGACCACTCCTATGAAACGATGCGGCGCTGAGTGCTGAGGGACCGCTTGACCGCGAGTAAGTAAGCGCTTACTACTGCGTCCGATGGCTACGATCAGATTGGATAGCGACGAGCGCCGCAAGGCGATCGTCACGGCCTCGGTTCCGCTTTTCGCCCGCAAGGGCTTTGCCGGCACGACCACCAAGGAGCTGGCCGAGGCAGCCGGCATTTCGGAGGCGCTGCTGTTCCGGCACTTTCCGAGCAAGAAGCATCTTTACGGCGAGATCCTGCGGCTCGGCTGCGAAGGAGATCCGGCGCTCGAGCAGCTCGCCGCGCTCGAACCATCGACGGCCACCCTAGTCCATATGATCACGTTCATGGTCCGTTATTTTCTGCTGGGCGGCGCCGACCGGGCCGAACTCGACACGCGTCTCCGTTTGGTGTTGCATAGCTTTCTCGAAGACGGGGAATATGCCCGGGAGCTGTTCGACACGATCTTCGAGCGGGTCAACCCATTGTTTGTCGCTTCCATCGAGGCAGCGGCAGCTGGCGGCGATCTGAAACCTGAACCGATCGTCTCGGCGAACCGGTTCTGGCTTGGCCATCATGTCGTTGCGATGGTGGCCTTTGTCTTTCTGCCGGGCGGAGCCTCGGTCCCCTATCAAGGCACGGTCTCGGACCTGGTCGACGAGGCGAGCTGGTTCATCCTGCGCGGCATCGGTATGAGGGATGCGGCCATTGCGTCGGCGCTTGCCGCCGCGGCGCAGCACCCGTTCCAATGCGCGACCGGGGCGATATCGGACGCGCCACCACACGCAGACCGAGGACAGTCCTTTGGCTGGTAATCGTCGGGCTGCTATTGGCGGTCGTGCTCGGTGGCCTTTACGGTTTCAACCGGTTCCGCGAGCAAGCGATCGCGACGTATTTTGCGAGCAACAAGCCGCCTCCCGCGCAAATCAGCGCTGCCGAGGTCAAGACCGAGGCGGTGCCGCGCTTTGCCACCGGGATCGGGTCGGTAACCGCCGTCCATCAGGTCACGATAAATCCCGAAGTGGGCGGGCGCGTTACGAAGATTTTCTTCGAGCCGGGAGCCACGGTTAAAGCCGGCGACCCGCTTGTTCAGATCAACGATGATCCGGACCGCGGCGACCTTGCCAGTTACGAGGCGCAGGCGCGCTGGGCCAAAACCACATTGGAGCGCTCGAGCCAGCTCGCGCAGCGTCAGTTCGAGGCGCGGGAGACCGTCGATCAGAAACAAAGCCAGCTCGACCAGGCGCGGGCGATGATCATCAAGACCGAGGCGCTGATCGCGCAAAAGCTGATTCGCGCCCCGTTTTCAGGCCAGCTCGGCACCAGACAGATCGAGGTCGGGCAATACCTCACTCCGGGTGCCCGGATCGCCACCCTGACCGATCTGTCGATGCTCTATATAAATTTCACGCTGCCGTCGCAGATGCGGGCGCAGATCTCGGTCGGGCAGAAAGTGAACGTCACTGCCGACGCCTTCCCCGGCCGCACTTTCAGCGCGGAGATCACGACGATCGAGCCGCAGATCAGCGCCGATACGCGGACGATGACGATCCAGGCGACGATGCCGAACCCCGACAATGCTTTGCTGCCCGGCATGTTCGTCAATGCCGCGGTGGTGCTGCCGCCGCAACCCGACATGATGGTGCTGCCCGAGACCGCGGTCGACTATACGCTCTACGGCGACAGCGTTTACGTGATCCGCGAGGACGGCAAGGACGCCAAGGGAAATCCGATCCTCAAGGCGGCGCGCACTCCGATAAAAACCGGAGCGCGGTGGGGCAACAACGTGGTGATCCTCGACGGGCTGAAGCCTGGCGATCGTGTCGTCGCGGCAGGTCAGGTCAAGGTTCAGAACGGCGCGCAGGTCGCGATCAGCAACTCGCCACCGCCGCAGCCGCCGGAAACGCTGACGCGGAACTGAAACATGTCCTTTACCGACATTTTCATCCGCCGGCCGGTGCTGGCGCTGGTCGTGAGCCTCTTGATCCTGTTGATCGGTCTCAAGGCGATGACCGGCCTGCAGATTCGCCAATACCCGAAACTGTCGAACACGACGATCACAGTCACGACGCTCTACCCGGGCGCTTCGCCCGATTTGATGCAGGGCTTCATCACGACGCCGATTTCGCAAGCGGTGTCGACCGCCGAGGGCATCGATTACCTGACGGCGTCATCGATCCAGGGAACGAGCACGGTTACCGCCTATATCCGGCTCAATTACGACCCGAGCCAGGCATTGACCGACATCATGGCGAAGGTCCAGCAGGTCAAATTCCAGCTCCCGAAAGAATCGCAGGACCCGGTCATTATCAAATCGACCGGGCAAACCACGGCAGTCATGTATATCGGCTTCGCCAGCCCGGAGTTGTCGAGCGCGGCGATCTCCGATTACCTGACCCGCGTCGTGCAACCGCTGCTCGCCACGGTCGATGGCGTCGCTTCGGCCGACATTCTCGGCGGGCAGACCTTTGCGATGCGGCTCTGGCTCGACCCGGTGCGGATGGCGGCGCGGGGGATTTCCGCCAGCGATGTGGCCGCCGCGATTCGCGCCAATAACTTCCAATCGGCGCCGGGCCAAGCCAAAGGCTATTTCACGGTCACCAACATCAACGCCGATACCGGGCTCGCCGACATCCAGCAGTTCAACAAGATGGTGGTCAAGGCGAAAGACGGCGCAGTCGTGCGGATGGAGGACATTGGCAGCGTCGATCTGAATGCTCAGAGCTGGACCTCGAGCATCGAGATGAACGGTCAGCACGCCGTGTTCATCGGCGTCCAGGCGACCCCGACCGGCAACCCGTTGTCACTGGTGGCGGGTATTCGGGCACTGCTGCCAGAGATCGAACGCAACCTGCCGCCGTCGGTCAAAATGCAGGTTGCCTACGATTCGACCAAGTTCATTCAGGCGTCGATCGACGAGGTCAAATTTACGCTCGCCGCCGCGGTCGTCATTGTGATCGGGGTGATTTTCCTGTTCCTCGGCAGCCTGCGTGCGGTGCTGATTCCGGTCGTGACAATCCCGCTGTCGCTGGTCGGCGCCGGGATTATCATGGCGGCGCTCGGCTTCAGCCTGAACCTGTTGACCTTGCTCGCGATGGTGCTGGCGATAGGCTTGGTCGTCGACGACGCGATCGTCGTTCTCGAGAACGTCTATCGCCACATCGAGGAGGGCCTCACGCCGGCGCAAGCCGCCCTGATCGGTGCCCGCGAGATCGCCGGCCCGGTCATCTCGATGACCCTGACCTTGGCGGCAGTCTACGCTCCGATCGGGTTTCTCGGCGGCGTCACCGGCGCGTTGTTCCGCGAATTCGCGTTCACGTTGGCCGGGGCCGTAATCATTTCCGGCGTGGTCGCGGTGACCTTGTCGCCGATGATGTGTTCGCTGCTGTTGTCCCGCCAGATGCTGCACGGCCGTTTTGTTCACCTGATCGACCGCGTCTTTTCCCGCTTGGCCGAGTGGTACGGGCGCAAGCTGGAGCGCTCGCTGGATTATCGCCCGGTGACCGCGCTGTTCGCCGCGGCGGTGTTTGCCAGCCTTGTCTTTATGTACATGAACACAAAGGCCGAGCTCGCTCCCGAAGAGGACCAGGGGGTCCTCTTCGCACTGACCAAAGCGCCGCAATATTCCAATCTCGATTACCAGGAGGCCTACACCGACAAGCTCGACCAGGCCTTTGGCTCGTTCCCCGAGACCGACCTGCGCTTCATTGTCAATGGCCGGTTCGGACCCAACCAAGGGATTGCCGGCGCAATCCTCAAGCCCTGGGGCGAGCGCTCGCGTTCGGCGCAGCAGCTCAAGCCCTTGATGCAGCGCAAGGCGTCAGCCGTCGAAGGGATGAACGCCTTTGTTTTCTCGCTGCCGCCACTGCCGGGATCGATCGGCGGCCTTCCGGTTCAGATGGTGATTTATTCGACCGGCGGGTACAGGGACATCTACTTGGCGATGGACAAGATCAAGGCGGCGGCACGCAAGAGCGGCCTGTTTATCGTCACCGACAGCGATCTCGACTTCAACCAGCCGACAATTCAGGTCAAGATAGACCGCTCGAAGGTCAACGAGCTCGGGCTTACCATGCAGTCGATCGGCGACACGTTGGCACTGCTGGTCGGCGAGAATTACGTCAACCGGTTCAATCTCGGTGGCCGGTCTTACGAAGTGATACCGCAAGTGCCACGGGCGGACCGCCTGACGCCGGAGACATTGACACAATACTACGTTACGACGCCGTCGGGACAGCCGGTGCCGCTGTCCAATCTTGTGAGTGTCGGGATGGACACCCAACCCAATTCGCTGACCCAGTACAATCAGCTGAACTCGGCGACGTTTCAGGCCGTGCCGATGCCCGGGGTGACAATGGGTCAGGCCGTCGATTTTCTCGAGACGCAGACCAGGGACTTGCCGGCCGGCTTCAGCCACGACTACCTCTCCGACACGCGCCAATACGTGCGGGAAGGCAACCAGCTGACGATCACCTTCGTGTTCGCGCTGATCGTGATATTTCTCGTGCTGGCAGCGCAATTCGAGAGCTTGCGAGACCCGCTGGTCATCCTCGTCAGCGTGCCGATGTCGATGTGCGGGGCGTTGATGCCGCTGTTCTTCGGCCTCGCGACAATGAACATTTACACCCAGGTCGGGCTCGTCACCCTTATTGGCCTCATCAGCAAGCACGGCATTCTGATGGTTGAATTCGCCAATACATTGCAGCTGCGCGAGAAGCTCGATCGAAGGCGTGCAATCGAGCAAGCCGCTCGCGTCCGCTTGCGGCCGATCCTGATGACGACGGCCGCTATGGTCGTCGGGCTTGTGCCATTGCTGATCGCGACCGGTGCCGGCGCTGCCAGCCGCTTCTCGATCGGCGTGGTGGTCGTCGCCGGGATGTCGATCGGCACCCTGTTCACGTTGTTCGTGCTGCCCGCCGTCTATACCGTGCTGGCGAAGGATCACCTCGCCGCCACGCAGTCGAGCCGGGTGCGCGAGATCGCCCAGGTCTCGTGAGCCGTTAGCCCGCTGCTCGGCCGATCCGGCCGGGACCGGAACCGGATAGGCGGGTCGGCGTTTTTATCGGTAGCAGATTGAAGGAATGCGGCATGGATCAGTCGATCGATCGTACAACGGTGACTCGGCCCGTTGCCGATGACGAAAACAAGCCGCCACAGGCGATAGAGGAAGACATTGCGCGTACCCGTGTCCGGCTGAGTGCCACAATCGAAGCGCTGGAGCGGGAGCTGGCCCCTCAGCGGATGCTCGAAAGGAGCACCGAGCTGTTGCGCAGCTCTCTCGACCCGGCCCCGGGTTCCCTCCGCACCCAGACCTGGGCTTACGCGATCCCGTTGGCCTTGATCGCCACCGGTCTGGGCTGGCTCTTTCTGCTCCGCCGACGCAGCTACCAGCCGGAGACACCCGCCAGCTTTGGCGAGATGCCGGCGGAAGAGGTCGAGCTGGGTGAAATGCCGAACTCCGCTGCTGCTTTCCCCGATGCGGCCGGGCCAGCGGAGCCAATACTGGTCGAGGAGACTGCCGACCAGGAGTACTCCACTGAAGTGGTAGGCCCGGCAGGATTCGAACCTGCGACTCCACCGTTATGAGCGGCGTGTTCTAACCAACTGAACTACGGGCCCCAAAGCTCAGGTGTCGAGAAAGCTGCGCAATTTACGCGAGCGGCTCGGGTGCTTGAGCTTCCGCAGCGCCTTAGCCTCGATCTGGCGGATGCGTTCGCGGGTCACCGAGAATTGCTGGCCGACTTCTTCGAGCGTGTGGTCGGTGTTCATACCGATCCCGAAACGCATTCGCAGCACCCGCTCCTCGCGCGCGGTCAACGAGGCCAGCACGCGGGTCGTGGTCTCCCGCAGGTTGGCCTGGATTGCCGCGTCGAGCGGCAGCACCGCGTTCTTGTCCTCGATGAAGTCGCCGAGGTGTGAATCCTCCTCGTCGCCGATCGGTGTCTCGAGGCTGATCGGCTCCTTGGCGATCTTGAGCACCTTGCGCACCTTTTCCAGCGGCATGGCGAGCTTTTCGGCGAGCTCTTCAGGTGTCGGCTCGCGGCCTATCTCGTGCAGCATCTGCCGCGACGTGCGCACCAGCTTGTTGATCGTCTCGATCATGTGCACCGGGATGCGGATCGTGCGCGCCTGATCGGCGATCGAGCGGGTGATCGCCTGGCGGATCCACCACGTCGCGTAGGTCGAAAACTTGTAGCCGCGACGATACTCGAATTTGTCGACTGCCTTCATCAGCCCGATGTTGCCCTCTTGGATCAGGTCCAGGAACTGCAACCCGCGGTTGGTGTATTTCTTGGCGATCGAAATTACGAGGCGCAGATTGGCCTCGACCATTTCCTTCTTCGCGCGGCTCGCCTCGCGTTCGCCGCGCTGGACCGTTTGCACGATGCGGCGGAATTCGCTGATCGGCAGCTTGGCTTCGGCGGCGACTCTCGCGATATTGGCGCGCAGCCTGGCCACATCCGTCGCATGTCTTTCGATCAGTCGCGGCCAGCCACGGCCTGGCAAGCTTACGACACGCTCGAGCCAATCGCCGGCGAGCTCGTTTCCGAAATACTGCTGCAAAAATTCCGGTCGCCTGATGCCGGCGCTCTCCGCGAGCCGCAGTAGCCTGCCTTCATCGGCGACGAGCCTGCGATTGACTTCGTAAAGCTGGTCGACGAGGTACTCTATGCGCGTGTTGTTGAGGCGCACGCGTTTGACGTTGTCGATGATCTCCGCCTTGAGCTTCTCGTAGCGCCGCTCGGTTACGCGCGGCAACGGCTCGCCCTTTTGCAGGGCATTGATCCGCTGGTCCTGAAGCCGGTGCAGTTTTTTGTAGGTTTCCGCGATAGCGTCAAAGGTCGCGAGGGCGCTGGGCTTTAATTGCGCCTCCATCGCGGCCAGTGAGATCGAGCTCTCCTCGCCTTCGGCCTCCTCGACGGCGAGCTCGCTCTCGATCTCGGCGAGCTCCTTCGCAACATCTTCGCCACTGCCGGCGTCTACGGTTTCACTGTGGTCCGCGCCGTTTTGGGCTATGCCTCCCGCTTCGCCCTCGATCCTGGAAGCACCTTCTGGGGGAACAATGGCCACTATCTCGGCCGGCACCGGCCCGAACACCCCGCTACCGTAAGTGGCGTCGAGATCGATGATGTCGCGCAGTAGCATCTTCCCTTCGTTCAAGGCATCGCGCCACGCGACGATCGCGCGAATCGTCATCGGGTTCTCACAGATGCCGCCGATCATCATTTCACGGCCGGCCTCGATCCGCTTGGCGATGGCGATTTCGCCTTCCCGCGACAGCAGTTCCACCGATCCCATTTCGCGCAAGTACATGCGTACCGGATCATCGGTGCGGCCGATATCGTCGTCATCGAGGTTGCCGCGTACCTCGCCGTCGCCCTCCTCCGCCCCGGGCGTCGCAGGCTCTTCGCTCTCCTCGTTCTCGATCACATTGACGCCGAGCTCGGAAAGCGTGGTCATCGTGTCCTCGATCAGCTCCGAGGACACCTGGTCGGGCGGCAATGCGGCATTCAATTCGTCATAAGTCACGTAGCCCCGCTCCTTGCCGCGCGCCAGCATCCGCTTGATTGCCGCCGCCACGCTGTCCAGGAGCGGCGCCTCTGCCGCCTCCTCGCGGGTTTCTGCGACTTCCGCCGTATTTGCCGCTTTGCTCGCCATTCCACCATCCCTAAAGAGATTTCACACTCGCCCCACCAGTCAGGGCACGAATACAGGAGCAACCCGATCTAGGGCCGCAGACAATCTTCGGCGAGGTACCGTCGGGTCAGGTCTCGTCCTCACCCCGCAACCCCTCGTGCAAGGCTCTCTCTCTGGCAATCAGAAACCGTTCCCAGCTCTCCGGGCAGGTGTCGCTGATCAGGTCGTCCGTGGCTTCGGCCAAAGCGCAGCGATCGCCTCCCGTGAGCATCCTGGTCACACGAACCCACTCCTTGCGCGCGGAGATCGGGTCGGAACACCGGACCAGGAAAGTTGTGTCGACCGAAGGCAAGAGTAATCTCTCCACGGTCGCCGCAAGCCCGTTCTCGACAAGGTGTTGTTGGAACGCGCGGGCGTCAAGCCCCGATCCACCAGCATCCAGCCGCTGTATTCGTCCTCCGGAGCGAGGTGGAGGCTCCGGTCCGTCGCGCACGAAACTCGGCCGAAGGCGAGGCAAATGCCGAGCGCCGGGCCGAGCCGGTCGTCCCAGATCGAAGAGCCGGTCGCGCAGGAAGCGTCGATACTCGGCCTGAACCGTGCGGTCGGCAATAAGGCCGATATGGTCCATCAGTCGGCGCTCGAGAGCGGCGCGACGTTCCGGCGTGTCCAGCCGGCCCGCGCCAAACTCGCTCTCCCAAAGCACGGTCGAGAGCGGCCGCGCCCCGGCAAGGATTTGGTCGAAAGTACCCCGCCCCGCCTGCCGAATTACCGAATCCGGATCCTCTCCCGCGGGAAGGCCGGCAAAGCGCAGGCTCTGACCCGGGCGCAACAGCGGCAGAGCCCGCCGCATCGCCCGGGCGGCGGCACGCTGCCCCGCCGCATCTCCGTCAAAACAGAGTATGGGCTCGGCCGTCAGGCGCCAAAGCTCGTGCAGCTGGAATTCGGTCAGCGCGGTTCCGAGCGGCGCCACCGCCGTCGCGAAGCCCGCCTGGTGGAGCGCGATCACGTCCATGTACCCTTCGGTGACGATCGCTCCCGGGCCGTCCTCTTTCTCTCGGATGACAGTCGCCCGAGCCGCCGACCAGCCGTACAATACCCGTCCTTTTTCGAAGAGCGCGCTGTCCGGCGAGTTCAGATATTTGGGCTGCCCATCGCCGAGGACCCGGCCGCCAAAGGCGATGACCCGGCCGGCGCGGTCGCCGATCGGAAACATCAGCCGGTTGCGGAAATAGTCGGACGCTTCCCCCTCGGCCGGTCGGCGCAGCAGCCCCGCCTCGATCAACAGCGCGTCGGGAAATTCGGGGGTGAGCGCGCGGCGCAGCGCCTGGCGATCATCAGGTGCCCAGCCCAGACGGAAGCGTCGGATTGTCTCCGGATCTAGCCCGCGTGTTTGCAGGTATTCGCGTGCGCGGGCCCCGGTGGGCGCCCACAGCCGCTCCTCGTAAAAAGCTGCTGCAGCCTCGGTCGCTTCGAGCAGGGTTTTTTGCCGCCGCGCCCGTTCCCGCTCCTGTGGCGTCGCCTGCGGGACAGCCAGCCCCGCCTCCCCCGCCAGCTTCTCGACGGCCTCGATGAAGTCGAGGTTGTCGGCCCGCATGGCGAACCCGATCGCATCTCCATGGGCGCCGCAGCCGAAACAATGAAAAAAGGATTTGTCCTCGACGACGTAAAAAGACGGCGTCTTCTCGTGGTGAAACGGACACAATCCGGCAAACTCGCGCCCCCGGCGGACCAGCTTGACCCGCCGAGCGATGAGGCCAGAAAGCGAAATTCGACTACGCAGCTCGTCGAGAAAGCCCGGCGGAAACGCCACCTATGGTGCCCCCTCCGCCCATCGGGGGGATTGGGGAGGTAAGGTCGGTATGGAAGCTGGCGCTGCCCTTACCCACCACGCCCGGAGCCTGTCCTCGGGCCGCGCCTCGCGCGGACCCGTGGGGGCTTGGTCCCCCCTATCCCCCGGTGCGGGAGAGGAGCCTTCAGTTGAATGCGTT
>VAZT01000231.1 GCA_005884825.1 Alphaproteobacteria bacterium | reverse complement strand
TCGCGATCATATCGATCGGATTTGCGGTGTTTTGGCTAGCTTTCACGCAAACCTTGCCGCTGCTGCCGGACCGGTAATCTCAGGCAACGAGGAGAATGCACTTGACCTCCCGTTCTCTCCGTATCGGCACCCGAGGCAGCCCGATGGCGCTGCGCCAAACGACCATCATCCGCGATCGCCTGATCGCGGCACATGCCGAACTTGCCGAGGCCGGAGCGGTCGAGATTGTAACCATCAGAACGACCGGCGACCGAGTGCAAAATCGCCTGCTCGCCGAGATCGGCGGGAAGGGGCTGTTTGCCAAAGAGATCGAGGAGGCGCTGCTCGCCGGGCGGATCGATCTGGCAGTGCACTCGCTGAAGGATTTGGAGACCTGGCTTCCCGACGGTCTGGTGATTGCCTGCGTGCCGCCCCGTGATGATCCGCGCGACGCATTTGTGTCGGCGAGAAGGGCGGGTCTTCGGTCCGCGGCAATGTGAACACGCGGCTGCGCAAGATGGAGGCTGGTGAAGTCGATGCATTGGTCCTGGCGCTGTGCGGCCTCGAACGCCTCGATTTGAGCGGGCATGCGACCGAAATCCTGCCCCGCGAGCTCATGCTGCCGGCGGTCGGCCAAGGTGCACTCGCTGTCGAGTGCAGGACAGCCGACGAGGTGGTGCGTCAGCTCGTGCAGCCGCTGCATGATCCGATCAGCGCCGCTTGCGTCGCGGCCGAGCGAGCGATGCTCGCCGCGCTAGATGGGTCATGCCGCACCCCGGTTGCTGGGTTTGCCGAAATCGAAAGAAACCGTTTGACGATCCAGGGCCTGTTGCTCAACGAGGACGGGAGTAAAGAGATCCGCGGGCGGCGCCAAGGCGGCATTGACGCGGCCGCCCAGCTCGGCGCCGAGCTGGGCAAGGAACTAAGGAGTGTCGCCGGTCCGGATTTCGGGCTCGGCTAACCCGGAACCGTTTTCGGCCCGAGCCGGCCGCCGCCTTGGCAGGCCTGCGCGCGCAGCCAGTCTTCCGCAGAAAGCTGGCCCTGATACACCTCCGAATACAGCCCGACCGGCCAAGTCAGCACAAAGATAATTTGGTTGACCACGTCGATGTTCCGATTCGGGCAAGGGCCAGGCAGGAGGAAACCAATGGCCACCAGCGCGATCCCGATAGCAAGATAGAGGCCGACCAGCGCCCTCATAGCGCCGCCCAGTCACACACGAGCGCTCTTTCGCCTGGCTGGAGTTCTGCCGCTCCCTCACTCCGCGGCTTGGGCGAGAGGGCGCATCGCCGCGCGCAGCTGGGCGTCGTAGGCATCGCGCCAGGCGATCTTTTCATCAGCGAGGAAGTCGCCACTGCGCACGTTGACGAAGATATCCGGCTCGTCGACACCGGGCGGGACCGCGCCGTCCTTTTCCTGGTCCTGAGCCTGGATGCCGACGATTCCGGTATAGACACCGCCGCTCTTCTGCGCCTGCCGATCGATCAGCCAGTCATTAGCCAGGTTGCCGGCGAGCCGCCAGCGGCCGTACCAGTCGGTCGTGTTCGGCACGAAATCCATCGTCAGCTTCGAACCTGGGAGGTCCCGAGTGTGGCTCAGTGCGGCCCGAGAGGCCGGCAGGTTTTTCCAACTTAGGCTGACGAACATCGTATGGGTGTCGTCCATCGGCACCCACGCACGGCTGTTGACGCGGTCAAAGGCGCCCTGCGGCGTCTGCGTCCAGAACGGGAACAGGAAATTGGCGAAGCGCCAATAGGTCTGGCCCGCCTCTGCCGACCGGTAGGCCGCGTACATCGTGCCCCAGTCGGTGTCGGCCACGTGATATTCGGGCGCCCGGTTCGCCACCGTCCAGCGGATCAAATTGTCTCCCGGCACGTCGGCAGGATCGACCGAGCCGGCATGCAAAAACCCGAAATGCGAGGTGTCGATGTCGCCCTCGAGCGCCTGCAGCCAATTGCATTCACGCTGCGCGAAGACGATCTGCAGATCGCTTTCCGGCAATAGGGAAGCCTCGATCCCCGGCAGCGGCGGCGCCTGCGCGCGCTCGCCCATATAGACCCAGACCAGGCCGTTGCGCTCGGCAACCTTGTAGGCCTTGGCCTTCACCTTAGCCTTGTAGTCCTGATGCGGCGGCGTGTTCGGCATGTCGACGCAAGTGCCCGCGGCGTCGAACTTCCAGCCGTGATAGACGCAGCGGATGCCGTTCTCCTCGTTGCGCCCGAGGAACAAGGATGCGCAGCGATGCGGGCAACGGTGGTCCATGATTCCCACCCGGCCCGAGCTGTCGCGGAACGCGATCAGCCGTTCGCCGAGCAGCATCAGCCGCACCGGTGCGCCGTCACGCTCCAGCTCCGACGACATCGCCGCCGGGATCCAGTACTGCCGCATCATTTCGCCCATGACGGTGCCGGGCCCGACACGGACGAGGTCTTCGCTGTCCTTCTGCTTGCTCATCGCTGCCCTCACGACCAGTGGGCGAAGCCGAGGCCGGTGCCGGACCCGGCCGGCGTACGGTATCCGGGAACGTAGCGCGACCAGACGAAATCGAGGTGCTCGGCGGCACCGGCGACGCAAATCCACATGCGAATTTCCGAGCTGCCGGAATTGAGCTTATGCCGGGGCAATGATTGCAGCGCCTCGGCATCCTTGCGGGCGCAGGCGTCGAGCACACCGCGATCGAGGTCTTCGTCGACGACGAAGTGGCTCAGCCCGCCCGAGCCGACGATGCCGACCCGCGCGTCGCCCGGATAGCTCTCCACCGCCTCCCGGAGCGCCTGGCCGAGCTTGTAGCAGCGCCGCGGCGTCGGCTGGTTCGGCGGAAAATAGGTGTTGATGAACACCGGCACCACCGGCAGCGTCGGGTCATCCATGAGCCGCTTGCGGACAAAGGCAAAGGCATGGCCTTCGCCCTTGCCGTCGGGCAACGCGTCCGACGAGACCGGGTCGAACTCCCGATCGACGAGGGAAGTGGTCAGGTGCAACGCCAGGCCGCTTTCGACCGGGTAGGCGCGGGGCTCCGTTTGCTCGTAGTAGCGCGCTGTCGCCCGCCGCGCCCAATCGGGGCCCGAGAAGCCGTTGAGCGGCACGTTGCGGATCGTCTTGCCGCGATAGACGACAAAGCTCGGCAGGTTGTCGTCCTGGTAGATTTCCTTGTGATCGTCGCCGATGACGATCAAGGCGTCGAGCTCGGCGCGGCGCACCGCATCCCTGAGATGCGCGACCCCGGCCTGCGCCTCGGCGTGACGAGCGGAGAACCGCTCCGGCGTCAATTCGGCCGCGACATGCGGCTCCGCCCGATGCAGCAGCTCTTCATACGTCGTCGGCTGCCCCTCCTTGTCGAGGAAGTCGCGAACCGCATCGCGATCGATGAAGCGCGGCCAATCCTCGGCCGGAGCGTTGAGCATCGGCGTGTGCGACGTGCCGATCCCGAGGACGAGCTTGGCCATAACGATTGCTCCTTCCCACTTGGGCCCATGGGGCTTAACCGGAGCCTAGGATCGATGGCCAGAGCAGGTCAACAACTGTTGGTCTGGGTGACTGCGCGGCCCTATAAACGGGGATTGGCGGGTGAATGGGTGCCGAGATGATAAATATCGAGACGACCAGGAAATTCGTCGACCAGCGCTGGGGAGACGAGATTGTTCCGACACTGGTCGAATACATCCGGATCCCGAACAAATCCCCAGCCTTCGACCCGGAATGGGCGGCGCACGGCTACATGGACGAGGCCGTGCAGTTGTTTGAGCGCTGGGCGCGAACAAGGCTCGCCGATGTGCCGGGCGCGACGGTGGATGTCGCGCGGCTACCTGGGCGGACGCCGGTCATCGTGATCGATCTGCCGGGCGAGGTCGAGGATACCGTGCTGCTCTATGGGCATCTCGATAAGCAGCCGGAGATGGTCGGCTGGGCCGACGGATACGGCCCGTGGATCCCTCGTCTCGAAGGCGACAAGCGGAGTCGGGCAGCTACGACCTGCCGCACTATGTGGACCACTTCGCCGAGAGGCTCGGCAACCCATCGCTGGTGATCTGTCTCGATTCCGGCTGCGGCAATTACGATCAGCTATGGCTGACCACGTCGCTGCGCGGTCTGACCTCCGGAACCCTGACCGTGAGGGTGCTCGAGGAAGGGGTCCATTCGGGAGACGCCTCGGGCGTTGTTCCGTCGAGCTTTCGGGTGCTGCGCCTCCTGTTGTCGCGCCTCGAGGACGAGGGTACGGGAGCGATACGCCCATCCGAACTCTACGCCCAGATCCCACCCGAACGGGTGACCCAAGCCCGCCGTGCTGCTGCGGCGCTCGGGAGCGCTGTTTACACCAAGTTTCCGTTCCCGGCCGGTACCTCCCCGGTCACTGAGGATTTGACCGAGCTCGTGCTCAATCGGAGTTGGCGCCCGCAATTGGCGGTGACTGGTGTCGAGGGCCTGCCGAAGCCGGCCGATGCCGGCAACGTGCTTCTACCCTATACGACCGCGAAGCTGAGCCTGCGCCTGCCGCCGACACTCGACGCGGCGGCGGCCGGCGCCGCGCTCCGCGCTCTGCTCGAGAAAAGCCCGCCTTACGGAGCGGGAGTGAAGTTCGAAGTCGAGTCGTGCGCCGCGGGCTGGAACGCCCCCGCCTTGTCACCCTGGCTCGAGAATTCTCTCTCGCGCGGCTCCCAGCTCGCCTTCGGAGCACCGCCCGCTTACATGGGAGAAGGCGGCAGTATCCCGTTCATGGCGATGCTCGGCGAGAAATTCCCGCAGGCGCAGTTTGTCGTCACCGGCGTGCTCGGACCGCACTCCAATGCGCATGGCCCCAACGAATTCCTGCACCTCCCGACTGCCCGGCGAGTTTCGCTGGTGATTGCGCAGGTTCTCGCCGACCATGCCGCGCACTCCGAGGCGGCATAGCGGCTGTTTCAGGCAATTTCCGGCACGGAGGTCCCGAGCCACGGGCGCTGGGTGGTCGGCGCGCCGATGTGATACCCTTGCAGATAGCCGATCCCCTCGGCGCGCAGCAGGGCCGCGTCCGCGGCGCTTTCTACGCACTCGGCAATCGTGTTCAGGCCGAAACCCTTGGTGAGACCGAGCAGGTGACGCAGGAAGACCCGGTTTTCGGGGTTGTCCGCGAGGTTTCGGATAAAAGAGCCGTCGATCACGAAACGCGCGGTCTCCTCGATATCGTCAAGCGCCGCGGTCTCGGTGATTTCGACGATCATGCGCCCGGCGAGATCGGGCCGATTGCGCACCCGGGAACTCAAGGCGCGCAGCCACGGCCGGTCGCAAGCGGTCAGCCCCGACACGTTGAAACCGAGCCTCACCTGGGGATAGGTGCCGAGCTCCTGCACGGCTCTTTCGAGGACGAAGCGATCGATCAGGCCGATCAGACCAAAGTGCTCGACGGCCGTAATGAATTCGGCGCCGGGCAGGATATTCCCACCCTCGTCACGTATCCGCAGCAGGCACTCGAAGTAATCGACGATTCCCGTCGCGGCGCTCACCACAGGCTGATAAGCAAACAGCAGGCGGTTCTGGCGCAGCGCGGCTCTTACCGTGCCGACTATCGCCGAATTGCGCCGTTGCCGGCCCTTGTGCATGATATCAGGGTATTGGTCCACCTGTCCGGCGCCTCGGGTTTCCTGCGCTCTATGAACGTCCGGTGACGGGGATTTGGCGCCGGCCCGCACAGCCCGATCCACCGCGTCAACGCCCGGTAAGGCGCGCTCACGCCTAAGCTAGGCGTAGAGGTCTTGAAGAATTCCTAATAGCTTCGGTCAAGCCGGAGTGTGAGAGGCCAGAAACGGCAGCACGGCATTGGCGAATTCGCGCGCGCGGACGTGCACAAGAAAATGCCCGCCTCGTGGGAACAGTTTGACCTCCGCCGCTGGAATCAGCCGCGCCAACTCTTCGGAAAAGTAGGCAGGCGTGACGATATCGTCCTCTGCGCCGACCACCAGGGTCGGGGTCTTGATGCGCGCCAGCTCGTTCGATCGATCGAACGCCAACATCGCGTCGATCCGGCTCGCGACGATCTCGACTGGCGCGAAGTTTGCCAGGTTCTGAGCCTCCAATTGGCGAAGGCGTTCGTTGTTTCGGGCAACCCACCAGCTCGGGTACCAGTAAAGTGTGGCCGATTGCAGGTAGGCGCTCGGCCCTAGCCGCAGCAGAACCTCTTTACGGAACGTAAAAAGCCGGCGGAAGTAGGCGTCGGCCTTGGTCCAGGTGGCGGACAGCACGACGCTCGCCAGCCGACCGGGATGGTCGATCGCTAGGACCTGTGCGATCGCTCCACCGGTCGAATGTCCGACAACATGGGCACGCTTGATCCGCAGCGCGTCCATCAGGCTGACAACGTCAGCCGCCATGCGCTCGACGGTATACCCGATCCGCGCCTGATCGCTCTGCCCGATGCCGCGATGATCAAACGTCACGACCTCGAACCGCTTCGCGAAAGCCGCTATCTGATCCTGCCAAAAGGATGCAAACCCGCCTAGTCCGGAAACGAACAGGATCGGGAAGCCCATGCCGTGCCGCTCGTAATAGAGTGAGCAGTCGCCGATTGAGATGCGAGGCATCGATTCGCGTTCACAGCAGATGAGCGCCCGTCGGTATCATCGGCGGGGGGGACTGTCAACGCGAAGGGCATGCGCGGCGCGCAGACGTGAACAGCGTTACCCTACGCCCCTCCGTGCAGCCTGCCTAAGTTTTGACACATCGGAACCGTTCACTGCATCGACACCGTCCGGTTGAGCAGGCCTGCCCGATTTATCGGAAATCGATTTGGTCGACCGGGTCCGGTCCCATCGACGCGCGGCTGGGAGCGAGTTGAAATGAGAGAGCAGCAGCAGATCGGAAACCGTTATCGCGGGTCAGGTGAGGAGCGCGGCGCCGAAGGCAGCCCCACGCGCCGATCTTCGAGCCGGACCCAGGACATCGACCGATATGTCGGAGCGCGCATCCGCGAGCGCCGCATCATGCTCGGCCTGACGCAGCAACAGCTCGCTGATCTTATCGGGGTGACCTATCAACAGGCCCACAAATACGAACGCGGCATCAACCGCGTCTCGGCCGGTCGGCTGTTCGAGGTCGCTCAGGTTTTGAGCGTGCGGGTAAACTACTTCTTCGATGGGCTGGATCAGGAAAACGACAAGGCCATCAGCCCGCGCGAAAGGATGTGCCTGGAGCTTGCCCGCAACTTCGCCCAGATCCCCAATGAGCGTCACCAGGAAGCCTTGAGCCAGCTCGCTCGGGTCCTAGCGGCCGAGGATTAGGATCCAGGATTAAGGCGAATGTCGGTGAAGGTCCCGATGTGGGACCTTCACCCGCTGCTGTTGCGTCAGATAGGCGGCCGCCGCCGGCCGGCCACCCCCATGACCAGGGCGATCACGAAGATAACCAGGAACACAAAGAAGAGTATTTGAGCGATGCTGGCAGCGGTCGTCGCCACGCCGCCAAATCCGAAGAAAGCGGCAATAATCGCGATGATGAAGAAAACCAGGGCCCAGTAGAGCATGTCGTCCTCCATTGAGGGCCGGTCGGAGATGCGCGGCCTCTGCGTCAATAACAGGAGGGTTCGCGCGCTGGTTCCCGACACTGCAGCGGACAAGCCAAATGGTCGGGTAACAAAGCCTTTCAATTGCTCAGAGTTGCGCGACAGATCCCATAGAACCGCCGATTTCTGTTGCCCCGGGCGGATGAAAGACACCAGGTTCGGTCGGCGCGTCGATCCACATTTGAAACCACAGCTCCAGCATCAGGAGTGCCCACAATCGCGTATGATGATCTTGTGTGAACGCGCAGTGCTCCTCGAGCAGGCGGCGGACATAGGCAGGGCGGAAAAGGCCTCGTTCTCGCGCGCTTTGCGACAGCAGCGTTTCGTGGGCGAATTCCTTGAGTTCGCTACGGAACCAGTGATCGACGGGACAGCCGAACCCCATTTTCGGCCGGTAGAGGAGTTCGTTCGGCAGATAGGGTTCCATCGCAGATTTGAACAGCGCCTTGGTCCTGCCATGCGCCATCTTGAGTTGTTCCGGTAATTCCGCTGCCCACTCCATAAACACGTGGTCGAGGAACGGCGAGCGAGCTTCAAGGCCATGGGCCATGCTGGCGACATCGACCTTCACCATCAGATCGTCCGGTAGATAGGTATGGATGTCGGCCCAGTTGGCCCCGGAGACTAGGCTGTCCGCCTCGGCGAAATAAGGCTCGAGGAGATCGAGCGCCGCCCCTGCGAGGTGTGTCTGCATCGCATCGCCATAACCGGCAGCCTTGTCGGTGTCGGTAAAATAGACGATCGTAAAGCCATAGCGCCGGCTCGGCGGCTGGTCGGGGGCCTGGAGCAACGCGCGTATTCGAGGAATTTTATAGCGGCGTTGCAATGCGGGCGGCGCCAGCGCCAGCGACCGCCCCAGGCCGGCCCGGCTCCACCGCGGCATGCCGTCGAGGCGGGAAAGGTAGTGCATGGCCTTGTATCGGCTGTAGCCGAGGAAACACTCGTCACCGCCGTCGCCGTTGAGCGCCACAGTTACTTTGCGGCGCGCCATCTCGGAGACGTAGTAGGTCGGGATGGCCGAAGGGTCTGCGAAAGGCTCCCCGTAATGCCAGATCAGCTGCGGTAAAATCGCGACCGCATCGGGTTCGACGACGAGCTCTTCGTGGTCGGTCGCATAACGCTCCGCGACCATCCGGGCATAGCGGGTCTCGTCATATTCCGCGGTGGAGAATCCGATCGAAAACGTCTTTGTCCTCCCGCCCCCGACGCGCGCCATTGTCGCAACAACCGCAGAAGAGTCGACGCCGCCTGACAGAAAAGCACCCAGCGGCACGTCCGATATCAGCCGCAGCCGCACTGCCTCTTCGAGTTGCGCGACGAGTTCGCGGCGCAGCTCCGCAATGCTTCGATGGTGCCGTACGCCACGGGGCCCCGGCAAACGCCAATAGCGCACGAGCTCTGGCCCGCCGAGACTGCCGTCCGGCAGTGCCTCGAGGACCAAGTAGTGAGCCGCCGGCAATTTACGGATACCGTCGAAAGCGGTCTGCGGGGCTGGCACATACCCAAAGGTGAGATAACTATCGATCGCCGACAGATCCGCTGTTCGCGACAAACCCGGCCAGGCGAGCACCGCCTTTATTTCGGAGCCGAACAGAAAGGCCGTTGCTGTGGCAGCGTAGTATAGTGGCTTCTTCCCGAGCCGATCGCGCGCCAGGATCAGGCGCTGCGATCGCCGGTCCCAAATGGCGAGGGCGAACATGCCACGCAGCCGCGAGAAAATTTTGGGTCCCCAGGCTTGCCAGCCGTTGACGATGACTTCGCTGTCGCTGCGGCTGCGAAACCTATAGCCCAGCGCCTCGAGCTCCTGCCGAATCTCGGCGAAATTGTAGACCTCGCCATTGTAAGTTACTTCGTCATCCGGCCCGCGGTGCCGCAACCTCGCGACCATCCCCCATAGCCGCGCCTCCAGCTCTTTGCGAGTCGCCGCCGTCCGGACCACAAGAAAACCACCAACGCCGCACATTCGATCGTCCTATCGACGGCTGTGCAAGAGAGCGCGCGTCCGCGCGGATATTTCGGCTTCCCACCCGAGCTTTTTGCACACCTTGATCATATGATCTGATAGTGCTTCAACTCAGCAATGATCCGTGATGCCGAGCAGACGGGCTTCACGCTCGTCGAAGTCCTGATTACGCTGGTTCTCTTGAGCATGGTGGCGGCCATAGTGTTCGGCAGCCTCGGGCAAGTGCTCGAAGCCCGCGCCCGCCTTCGGCCTTATCTAGACCAATCCGAAGAAACTGCGCTTGTTGCGAGCTGGTTCAGACAAACCGTTCAGGCCCTCATCGCCGACTACGATACCGGCAAAAACCGCTTTGCCGCTTCTGCGAACACGTTTTCGGGTCTGACGGCGTCGCCATTGCTGGGGCCGGCTGGTACACCGACTGCGTTCACCTGGGCCTTGGATTATGATCACGCGTTGGATTTTACGCTACTTGAATACACAGAAAAGCCCTCCGACAGTGTCGAAGTTGCCCGTTGGAGGGGTAGAGACGCAGTCTTCAGTTATTACGGTCACGACCAGGAATGGCGTCGTGTGTGGCCGCCCAGCGACCTGGGCACGTCGACGACAGCCTTGCAACTTCCTCAGCTCGTCCGACTGGGCGCAGAATTAGCGGCAATCGCCCGAGCCGCGAGCTAGCTACGGTGACCGGGTTGGGTCGCCTAGCCGGTTGCCTTGATCACCGAGTGTCGGGCCCAGGTCGCGGACCCGCCGATAGCCGATCTGGCGAAGCGTAAAGTTCGCCAGCACTGAACCAGGCTGGTCTTCGACCCGAACTTCCGTATTGTACAGGCCTATTTGATAGAGGCTGCCCCCACGGTCGATAATCGGCGTGATCGACGTGCTCGTCCAAGTAACCGCGTAAGGGCCGAGATCGATTTTTCCCGATCCCTGCATCATCGGATTGACCGCTGTCATGGCCTCGATGGCGTTCATCGTGATCTGGACCGACCGGTTGGAACGTCCAACGCGCGAGGCGGAATCGAGAATGTTCCCGACAAGTGCGTATATCGCGACCATTGTTCCGGCCAACAGCGCGATCGCGACCAGACCCTCGAGTAGCGCGAAACCCTCCTGACCCCTATTGGCGGGGCAACTAGAAGTATGGGGTGGTTCCGAGGTCACATCGCTTCCGGCCGGCAATACGGAGGTCGAAGTCGATAACTTCTCTCGCCCGCAGGAAAGCTCAAACGCACCTTGCCACCGGTGCAGATGCCGTCATATCTGAAGGCAATCGGCGGCTCGACAGTCAACGACCAACTCGCGGGAAGCTCAATCGGGGACGGTTCGTTGGGGTTAGGCGCGAGATCGGTCGATCGCAGCACAACCGAACGGCCGCTGCGGCGCGCCCTGCTTCCCAGTTCGGCGAGAGCGTCCTCGAAGCGTTGCTGTCGAGCGGAAAATGCCAGACGATCCGCCCATGCCATCATTCTCGGCAGAACAAAGGTCAGCCCTAATCCGATAATCGCCAGCGCGACCACCAGTTCGATGAGGGTGAACCCGTTGTCAGCCTGCTGGGAGGTAGCCGACCGACTCACCGCCGGGCTTTCCTGTCGGGCCGTAGCTATACAACGTGATCGCGTTCAGCTCACGACCCGTGGGACTGTACTGATATGGGTTTCCCCAGGGATCGAGCGGCACTTCTCCCTCCAGATACGGTCCGTGCCAACGCGCTCGAAGCGAAGGTTCTGAAGGCGCCCGAACCAGCAGGTCCAGCCCCTCTTCAGCGGTCGGATAACGGCCGATATCCAGCCGCATCGTGTCGAGCGAGGTTTTCAGCATTCGAACTTGCGTTTGGGCTGTAGTCACCTTGGAACCTTCGAGCCTCTCGAACAGTCGCGGTCCGACCAGCGCACCAAGCAGTCCGATTATGGCCAGGACAACCAGCAGCTCGAGGAGGGTAAAGCCAGTTTCGCGCTGCCCCCCTCGACTCCGCGGCTCGGAGAGGAGGCGAGCCTCAAAGACGGACATTGTTGATGCTCGCAATGGCGGTAAACAGCGAGATCACGATCGCACCGATCACGACGCCGATCACCAAAATAGCGGCAGGTTCAAGCAGCGCCATCACCCGTTTAATCCGGTCGCGCCCCTTCTGCTCGGCGAAAGCCGCGGCAGATCTCAGCATTTCCGCGAGCCGTCCGGACCGCTCCCCGACCCGAACGAGGTTGACGAGGATCTCATCGAAAATGCCGTAATCCTCCAATGCCGCCGCCAGCGCATTGCCGCCCCGCACTGCCCGCTCCACTTGGATGAGACGCCCTTTGAGACTCTCGACTTGAAGCGAGTTGCGCGCCAGGGCCAGGCTTTGCACAAGCGGGATCCGGTTCTGCAGGAGTGTGGCCAGCATGGAGGTCCAGCGCCCCGCCTCGGCCTCCAAAAAGAATTTTCCCAATAGCGGAAGGCGGATCCCGAGTTCTTGGAGCTGCTTGCGAAAGGACGCCCTCCGCCACAGCGAGTACAGACCAGCCGCCAGCACGACCGCGAGCCCCGCCACGGAATAAATGTTGTTGTGCAGAAACAAGCCGGTCGCAAAAATCGCATGCGGGAATGCCGGCAACAGTTCCCATCGCCCTTTCAGCATCCCCGCAAAGCGCGGTACCACAAAAATGAAGATGAACAGGGTGGAGGCAATGCCCATAAATAGAAGAAACATCGGATAAATCAGCGCATTGCGAATATCCTTGCGGACCCGGTCGTCAAATTGCATTTGCAGGCCGGCGTCTTTAAGCCCGCCGGTGAGCGAGCCTGTCGCGTTCCCGGCTTCGATCAGCTGATAAACATAAGGCGGAAAGGTAGTGATGTTGCTGCGCACCGCTTCCGGTAGGCTCACGCCGCGGCGAAGATCGCGGCCGAGGGTGGTGAGCCCATCGCCGAAGATCTGAAAACTTGGCGATCGAGCGGCGATATCCACCGCTTCGTTGAGGTTTACTCCGGCCTCGATAAGTATCGCGATCTCGTTTAAGAGGCGGATATGGTCTTCGAGATTTGCCCGCCTCTTTAGGATAGCGCGACGGCGCCTCGCCTCGGCGGCGATCGCCAATGATAAGGGTACCAAGCCGCGTCGTTTCAGCTCTCGCAGCGCCGCACGCTCATGCTCGGCAACCAGCTCGCCATTGACGCTGTTTCCAACGCTGGTCAGTGCATTGTACATAAAGATGGGCATTGCCGATCGACGCTTACAGCCCGGCGGCGCCGCCAGTCACTCTGAACACCTCGTCGAGGCTGGTTTCCGCTCGCCAAGCCTTGATCAAGCCATCGTCCCGAAGCGTTCTGACCCCTTGTCGATGAGCCATCTCGCGCATCTCCTGGGCCGAGGCGTGACGCAGGATGGCATCGTGAATATCCGGGTTGACGCTGACCATCTCGTAGAGCCCGAGCCGGCCCCTGAACCCCGAGCCGAAACATTCGCGGCAGCCGACCGGGCGCCGCCATTGCGGCGAGCCCTCGAAGAGCTGGGGTGTGCGTTGTCGCAGCACTTCGACCTGACCTTTCACTTCGGTGGGAGCCTCTTCCGGTTCGGCGCAGTGTCGGCACAAGCGACGCGCCAGCCGCTGGGCCATGACAAGCCGCACGGCGGATGCAACGAGGAACGGCTCGACGCCCATATCGACAAGGCGGGTGAAAGCGCTCAACGAGTCGTTGGTGTGCAAAGTCGAGAATACCATATGCCCGGTCAGTGCCGCCTGCACTGCGATCTGGGCCGTCTCCAGATCGCGTATCTCGCCGATCATGATTTTGTCGGGGTCTTGGCGAAGGATCGCACGCAAAGCTCGTGCGAAGGTGTACCCGATATCAGGTTGAGCGTGGACTTGGCTGATCCCCTTGACCGAGTATTCGACAGGTTCCTCAACGGTCACGATTTTAGTCGCGCCGTCGTTAATTTCCTCCAGGGTGGCATAGAGGGTGGTCGATTTGCCGGACCCCGTCGGGCCGGTAATCAGGATGATGCCGTGCGGCTCGCGGATCCAGTGACTGAACAGCGCAAGATCGCTTGGGGTCATGCCGAGGCGATCGAGCTGGAATTGCCTGCGTTCCTTCGGCAGCAGGCGCAACACCAACGACTCGCCCCACGTGCTCGGCAAGGACGAGACGCGGATATCGACCATTTCGCCGCTGAGGCGTATGGCCAAGCGGCCATCCTGCGGCAGCCGCCGCTCGGCGATGTCGAGCCCGGAAACCAGCTTGATGCGCGACGCCACCGCGTCAAATCGATCCCTCGGCAGGGTCAGCCGAGTTTGCAGCACGCCATCGAGACGAAAGCGTACCCGGAAATCGTACTCGGCCGGTTCTACATGGATGTCCGAAGCCCCCTCATCGAAGGCCTGCCCGATCAGATTGTTCACCAGTTCGATTACCGGCGCCTCTTCGGCGAGCTCCCGCAGATGGCCAACTTCATCCGACAGGTTGCGCCCGTCGGCGGCGAGCCGCTGTTGCACCCGATCAAGGGCTCGGTCGAGAGTCTGGGCGGCGACAAGGCTCCAGCGTATGGGTGTGCCGGGATATCCGGCAGAAACAAATTCCTGGAGGTCCATCATCAGCGGATCGCGGGCGGCAACCCACAACTGGCCGTCGGTAAACCACGGCAAGGCTTCCTGATCGATCCACCAATCGACCGCGTATCCGGAGGTCTTGATCGCCTCGAAGTAGGACGCCGTCTCCGCAGGAAGATCGCTCTCGCCGAGCAGCGGCAGGTTCAGCTGATTGGCCACTATCGGCATCAGCCGTTCCTCCGACACGGCACCGAGGCGGACGAGGATGCTTCCCAGCCTACCGCCATACCGCTGTTGAAATGCGAGGGCGCGGGCGAGGTCGGTCTCGCCGATCAGCCCGGCCTCGATCAACAATCGGCCGATCGGAGGAGTGACCCGGGCCTCCTGGCGGACCGGCCGCTCCGGTGTGCGCGTCGATATCTCAACGGCGGGCCGAAGGCCGACCGTCTCCTCCCCATCCATCAGAGCGTCACCAGTGAAGACTCGATGCCGGTTGGGGTAGTGATTCATATTGGTTCTTGAACGTTTCGGCAAGCCTTGCCGCGTCTTCACTGGAGTTGACGATATAAGGAGTGATAAAGACAAAGAGCTCACTACGGGTTTTCATGACATTCTGGGTTCCGAACAGGAAACCCACCCCTGGAATGTCCTTCAATCCCGGAATGCCCGTCGAAGTGCTGCTGGCGTTCTCCATAATCAAACCGCCCAACAACACGGTCGCCCCGTCTTGCAGCGACAGCTGAGTGTTGACCGTGCGCGTGTTGATCACCGGACTGCTGAGCTGTGAAGTGTTGTTCGGAACGGCCTCGCTCACCTCCTGCTTGATCTCGAGATCGATCTGGCTGCCGGCATAGATCGTCGGTTTGACGGTGAGAATAACCCCGGTGTCCTTATACTGAATGCTTTGAAGTATTGCGCTGGTCCCTTGCTGCTGAAGCTGTGAGCTGGTTCCCTGGCTGGTAACGATCGGAACCTGCGCGCCGACTTGTATTTTGGCCTCGCCGCCACTGCGTGACAGAATCTTTGGTGTCGAGAGCACCTTTACGCGATTATTGTTGGCCAAAGCATTGAGTACCAGGCGGGTCGCCCCCGCCCGGTTGAGCACGGTAAATGTGAAGCCGGCGGTGCCAATCCCCGTCATAGTGTTCCGGAAGATCTCATTGGGCCCGGCACCCAGGCTGGCCATCCATTCGGCGCCGAGTGTCTCATTGTCGGCGAGGGTCACCTCGGCGACAGTTGCTTCGATAATCGCCTCGCGGGGGGCCTGATCGAGGCTCTCGATCAGCGGTCGGAGTTGCGCAAATTCCTCGGCGCCACCCTGAAAGATTATGGCGTTACGGGCCGGGTCGGTGACGATTCGCCCGGACGGCGGGGTTCCCGGCGGAGGTCCGGCGGCCGTTGGAGGGGCGCCGGGAGGTGCACCCGGGGGGAGAGGAGGCTGGCCCGGCGGCGGACCCGCCGCTTCGGAAGGAGCTGCAGCAGCTCGCGCCGCGTATCTTCCCTGCAGCACGGAATTCAGCACGGCCGCCAAACTTTCCGCGGTGGTATTACGCACGCGGTAGAAAAATAGGCTTCGTTGCGGATCAACTTGTGATGCATGATCGAGATCACGGGCCCACGCCTCGACATGGGTTAGGGTCTTCTGATCACTTGCGAAAACGACCAGAGTATTGCTGGGTCTCAACGGGAGCACGACCACCGCTCCGGGATTTTGAAGGTTGGGGCCGACGAAATAACCCTCGGCCCGGAGAATATCGACCAGCTTCTCGGATAATTGGGCGGCGGACCAAAAGACCGGCTCGATGCGGAGGCTGCGATGCCCCGCCAAACGAGGCTGATCCAAGGTCGCAATAACCGCATTCGCAGCCTGGATGTCCTCCGGCAGCCCGAGAATCAGAACTGCATTCGCCTGTGGAGATGTCGAAATATGAAGCTTGGTACCCAAAGCAGCCTGCAACCAGCCGGCCATTTCGGCCGCAGAGACGCCGCGCAGGCTGACATACTGAAAGATCGGCCTCATGTTTTCGGCAACGTCTGCAGTGCTGCGCCCCCGAATAACACTGGGCGACTGCGACATAAGAGCCTCGTTGGGAACGATGCGCGCGAGATTGCCCGAAAAAATAACGTCTATCCCATAGTCATGCAGAACGGCGCGCGTGAGGGCGAGAATCTCGCTCGGCGACAGCGGCCGCCCGGTGCGCAAAGTGACAAGATCGTTCCGCTGGCCAATTCGCGGATCGACCTCGAAGCTGAGATGGAGAGTATCGCCGAAAACGGTGTTGATGAAGGCAGGCAGCGGCATTTGTTCTATTGTCAGGCTAGCGGGCGCGCCGGACAGGGTAAAAGGAGCTTCCGGACGGACCGGCGTCTCGGGCGCGCCCGGCGGAGGCGGGCCGCCGAGGATCGCGGTATGCTGAGCCCCGCCCGCAGCCACCAGAGGGCTGCTCGGAACCAGTGCAGCCTGCTCCGCACCTTTCTCCGGCAAGGTCCGCAAATCGGCCCCCGGGTTCCCCACCGGATGTGCACAGGTGGTGAGGAGTAGCAAACAGACGAGAGAACAGAATGGCGCCGACGACCTATGCACTCGGACTTACCACCCGTCAACTTTGCGCGAACATTTTAATCCGCACGATCGTACCTTGACGGTCAATCGTAACATCTGTGGGCTCGATAGCGCGAAGGATGCTTCCATCAGGCAGCTCTTCCCCGGGCTGCCGAGTTTCGGCTCGGGTCGTATTCTCGCCCGGTCTGCGAATCAGGACGATCAGATGTCGGCCTGTCTCGGTGACCACGATACCGCCAAGCCGCCACTGGACTGCAGGTGTATCCGGCGCCGATCCGATATTTGCTGTGCTCGATCCTACGCTCGCGATTGCACCGAACGGGGGTCTGTTCGCAAGAATGGTGGTGTAACCCGCGAGATCGAAGGCAGCGGGCTTTGGCAGGTTCCAGGACGCCTCGGGGGCAAGGGGGGGCGACCGGACCTGGCCACTCTTGTCCTGCCACCATCCCAGCGCGAAGGCGAGCACGGCGACCGCGGCAAGCGCGCCGGCGACTCCGATCCGGCGTATCGTGCTGGCGATCGAGGCCATCTCCTACGCACCGCGCGCCGGACGCAGATAGGTCTCGAGCAGCATCTCAAAGTAGGGGGTGGCGGTGGCCTGCACCTCCAATCGCTCGACCACCAGCAGCCGGTCGTGGGCGGCGATCGCATGCATCAGTTTGAGCAGCGCGGCGGGCTCGAAACGGGCGTGGATCTGTGCCGATAGCTGGCGCAGTTTCAAGGTATTGCCGCCGCTTGGATTGATGCTGAGGCGGATATCGACCGGACCAATCCCGGCGCGCTTAGCCTCTTCGATGATCCAGGACTGGAAGTTGGCTTGGGCGATGCCTTCGGTTTCGGCCTCCCACAGCCGACCCTCCTGCTGAACCCGCGCCAGATCGCTCTCGGTCCGGCGTTGGTGCCAGAGTTCAACTCGCCCGAGTTGTTCGACGCGGCCTAATTGGACACGTCGCTGGCTCAGAGTTTGCCGAATTCCGGCATCGATCGAATCGATCAAAATCACGCCGCTCGCGGCGACTAGGAAGCCAAGAACCGCTAGCAAAAACCGCGACCGGCGATCGGCGAGGTGGTTGCGGAGCCAACGGCTGGCTCCGCCTGGCACAAGCCCGGTAAGGCGCAGGCTGATAATGTTCATGATTTCGCTATGCGTAATTTGACCCGCAAACTCTGTTCGTTGTCACCGGCGGTTGCTGTCACATCGGTAAATCCCTCAACGCCTGCGTAGGTCTTGACATAGAACAGAATATCGATCGCACTAGGCGAGAAAATGGTGAACTGCAGTTCGCCCTGTTGATAGGACCAGGCAGTGAGCCGCGCCCCGTTC
>VAZT01000230.1 GCA_005884825.1 Alphaproteobacteria bacterium | reverse complement strand
CCTCTACAATTACGTCAAGCTCAAGCAAAAGCTCGACATCCCGATCCTCGCCACGGAATACCCGATCGGCGGCCTCGATTCCTATGTCCCGTGGATCCTCGAACGTGCCACCGACTTTCCGCGCGGCGACGTCGCGGTCAAAGGCGGCATTACCACACTGATCAAGACCGCCCACCTCGCCGAAGCCTTCCGCATGAATTTCGAAACGCATCACGGCGGCAACTCGCTGAACAATGTCGCCAATCTCCACGTCATCATGGCGATCCGAAACACCGAGTTCTTCGAGGTATTGCTGCCCGACGCGATGCAGAAATACGGCCTCGCCGAAGACATCACCGTCGACCGCGACGGCCTCGTGCACGCCCCGACCGAGCCTGGTCTGGGCGCGCACATCGATTTCGACCTGGTAGAGCGCAATAAGGTCGGCGTGCTCAGCTAACTTCTTTCCACCCGGCTAATCCCAGCGACGGTAGGATTAGCGCTCGGGATATTTATCGCAGTAAGATCCCGCTTCGCCGAAAAATTCCACGCATTGTGCCCGGGTCACTGGACCCGCTCCTTTGATCTTGCCGGCGACGTAGTCGGCCACGGCATCGATCTCGTATGGCTGCAGCGTGGTTGGGGCACGGATCGGCTCCAGGTCGCCGAGATCCTCGGCGGTCATGTCGTAGCAGCGCTTGTCGGTATAGGCGAAGCGGTCAAAATGCGGCATCGGCGTTCCCGGCCGGCCGCACTGTATCGTCTCACGAATCTGATCGCGGGTGAGTTGCGTCTCGCGGAGCGAGGGCGCGTTGCCTTCGGAATGGAAGCCGGAGGGGAAGCCGTCCCCGGACCACCCGTGGCACGTCGGACACCCGGCCTTACTCTTCCATATCCGTTGTCCGCTGGCCGCATCCTCGCCCGCGGCTGTGGCCGAGGATCCCAAGACGATCGCCAGCGCCACGGCAGCCATTGCCGCACCAAATCGGCTAGTGCAACAGATCATGGACGGTCCACGAAAATGCCGGCAGCCCTCCGAAACTCAGCCGGCATCAGGAACTTTCCCTGCCACAGACCGAGCTTTTCCTCCTTGGCCGCAGCCTCGGCTGCGACGTAGTCCCTCGTCTCGCTGGGCCTGGCGACGGCGTAGCCCTTGCGAACAAGTTGTTCGTTCAGGCTCTGGCCGTTGATGTTGCACCGAGCCAAGAGCCGGCCGTAGACGTCGGGCTCGCCGATCGCGTCGCAGGTTACCGGGCCTTGGTCGACCAGGATTTCAAGGGCGCGCACCGCCGCCGCCCAACACTGCCAGATTTTGCCGTCGATGGTACAATTCTGCTTGCGCATCACCGAGTCGATGCCGAAGAGCATGATGCGTTGGCCGTTGACCACGATAACCGTGGAGTCGAGTACCTCGGCCGGCCCGGTGATCTGGTTTGCCTCGACCGGCGCCGCGAATATCACGAACGCCAGCGATAGGAGCATCCTGATCATACTTCCTCCCCAGCAAGAGATTGATCGAATGCAATCAGGTCCAGTGGCCGCGCATGCATCGTAGAACGACCCCGCGGGACACACCAACCGCCTGCTTCCTCATCGAGGTTGGGGCGGCTCTTGTGGTTTTGTTAGCAGCCGGAGCCACGATGGCCGAGGATCAGCCGGCGGGGCTGACCGCTCCGCCCGACCGCGAGGCATTCCTGGCGGGAATGCGCAATGACTGCCGGGGCTGCGATCTTCGCGAAGCCAAGTTGAAGCGCCGTGATCTGAGCGGCGCCGACCTCACCGGCGCCGATCTCACCGGCGCCGTCCTGCATCGCGCAAAGCTCGGGAATACGAAGCTCGATCATGCCAAGCTGCAAGACGCCAACCTCAACAAGGCTGACCTGAAACGGGCCTCATTGGCCGGCGCCGATCTCACCGGGGCGCTCCTCTATGGGACCGACCTGAGCGGTGCGCAGCTCGAAGCAGCTATCATGACGCAGGTGCATATGGCCCATGGCCGCCTGACCCGGGCGGTGCTTCGCGGAGCGGATATTTCGCTATCCACCATTACGGATGCGGAGATGGCAGGCAGCGACCTGTCTCACGCCAATCTGAAGCAGTCGAACCTCAATGGTGCGAACCTCAGCCGGTGCGATCTCACCTCTGCCGTGCTCGACGGCGCAGGCTTCGTCAGAGCTCGGGTGAGGGATGCCAAGTTGAGGGACGTCTCCGCCAGACAGGCCGATTTCTATGAAGCCGATCTATCCGGGTCTGACTTGACCGACGCGGATTTCCGCGGTTCGCGCTTGCAACAGGCTGATCTGGACAACGCCGTGACCCAGGGCATCAAGACACGGGGCGCCCTGCTCGTGGACGGCACTATCGGACGGTGAAGAAGCGTATCACTTCACGCCGGTCGTCCGGAGGAGAAATTCGGCATCATACATCTCGAAGCGGGTCCCGCTCTCGTAATCGTCCATCCGGGGCTTGCCGGTGTAAGGATCGAGAAATTGCTGGCCCTTTTTCTGGAAGTAACGCTGTTCGAGAATAAGCTGCAGGCCACTTAGCGTCTTCTCGCAGCGGTTCTTGATGAAATAAGAGCCGGCCGGGCTCTCCCCCTCGTTGCGAGGTAAGTCCTTGCATTCCCAGCCATCGTCGCCAAAACGATGGCGGATGAAATCCGCCATCGTCCAGAACTCGTTGCGGTCGCGCGACAATTGCTGGCGCGGGTCGGTGACCAGGCGCTCGCCCCTGGCCAGTCCCGCGTCGTCGAACAGCACCGAGGCCACGACGGGGAATTCGTACGCCGTCGTTCCGGCGTACATCTTGATCTCCGCCTTGAGGTCGAGAGCGCGCGCCCAGTATTCGAGCTCATCGTCATACTCGAAATAGACTTCGTGCAGTCCGTTGGCATCGGGTCTGCACTTCTTGAAGTCAGTGAAGTTAGCGAGCGGGGTCGACGGGGGTCCGCCGTCGGTGCCGCAGGCATAATTGACGAACCCGTCCGGTATTTCCGCGGCCGCCGCACCGATATGGATGTCCCAGACATTGAGTCGCGTGGGTCGGTCCTGCGCCCGGATGTGCTCGCTCGGAACCAGCCAGAACAGGAAGAGAGCCAAGCATCCCGCAAGGCGCATAACTGGGTTGATCGCAGTCCCCGGCCGATCCATGGGCCTCGGGTGTCAGAACCGACAGGCCGTCTCGGGCGCGTCGATGCCGAGCGTGTCGAGCACATTGGTCTGATGCAAATACTGCGGCAAGGGAGCCCGTTCGATCACGGCGTCAGCCGTGCTGAGCAGCACCGGCGCGCGGAGCTGATGATCCCAGGCGCGGAATGAGCCGGGATTGCCCTTCACCGTGTCGAGAGTGAGTTTGTCGCTGAAAAGGAACGTCCTGACTGCGTCGAAATCGGTCGAGCGCGTCCGCATCACCGCTTGCGTCACCGCCTTGACGGCTTCCCAGGCCGCCCAATCGGCGCCGTTCATGCGACGCGGCGGGGAGACCTTCTCGTACCGATGCTGCAGCTGTACCGCGGCATCCCTGTCCCAGCTCCAGGACCAAGCGGTCGGCGCCAGACCGGCAGTTCCGACAACCGGCCGCGGGAGGCTGGTCTCGTACGGGACGTAGCGGCCGAACTCGCCGCTGCTGTCTGCCACATAGACGACGTCGTAGCGCACGCCTCCCGTCATGAGGACGATATTGGTTTGCTCACGATTGCGTGGATCGTTGGTCAGCAGAAACGGCCTGGTCTCGACGATGTTCGCTCCGAACTTTCTCGCCGAGCGCTGCAGTGCGGCCACCGTCGCGGCGTCCTCGGGCGCTGGCCCCCGCAGGACGAGGATCTGCAGCCATCCTTTCGCGACGAGGTATTGAATCAAAGCGTCCGAGAGCATCGCCTCGCTCGGATAAGTGTGCAGGACGTTGTTCGCGCAATCCGCGGCGCGCAGCGAATCGTCCGAAGCCGAGATGTTGAAGAACATGACCGGCCGATCTGCGAGCCTGCGTGCGAGGTCCTTCAAGGCCGCGGCTGGGAGGTCGGCAAGGACAAAGTGAACGCCGCCGCTTGTCACCCGATCCGAGATCTGCTGCACGAGCTCGTCGCCGGATGCGGCGGTCGACTTTTCCATGGAGAACTCGACCCCAATAACTCGTCCGATTGCCCGCGCATCTTCCAATGCCACCTGACTCCCCTGATAGGGACGCCCGAGATCGGTGAAGACAATCCCTGAATGCGCACCCCTATCGGCGTACCGTGAGTCGTCCGCCAGCTCGACATAGCCAAGCTTCATCGCGCCCGGCTCCGGCGAGTCGGGATGCGCGGCTGTTGGCGGGGGTGAGACACCTATTCCCGCCGCCAGTGTAGCCGCTGCGAGACCGCGCGCGCCCTTAATCATCGACGAGAACCGAGTGCGGCACGCGGCCGACCGGCACCGACCGGACGGCCTTGCGGCTTCCCACGTCGACAATCGAAAGGTCGTCGCTCAGCCCGTTTGCTACATAGAGCGTCTTTTCATCGGGACTAAGCGCGACGCCCCAAGCACGGCTTCCAACCAGCACATAGGTTTCGACCTTCCTTGTCGCCGTATCGACGAAGGCGACGTGGTTGGCACGTCCGAGCGCGACAATGGCGGATTTCCCATCGCTGGTCATCGTCATGCCGACGGGCGTCACATCGGCCTGACGGAACCCGGGCGGCAGGAAATCGAGCGTTGTCGAAACCCGGTTGACCGCGCGATCGATCACCGAGACCTGCCCGGACAATTCATTCGAGACCCAGAGTTCCTTCCCATCATGCAGCAGCAGAAGGCGCCTTGGCCGCGTCCCGACGACGATGTTGTCCGTGACGACCCCGGCTTCGGCGTCGACCACGTGGACCATATCAGTCACCTCGGACGTTACATAAAGGGTCTTGCCATCAGCGCTTATCGCGATGCCCTCGGGCTCGGCGCCGGTTGCAATCTCGCGCATGATGATCTTGTCGGCGATACCGATCTCCTGAACCGAGGAGCCTTCCTCGTTCGAGACGTACAGCGCCTTTCCGTCCCGGCTGAGCTCGAACATCTCCGGGCTCGGACCTGTCGGAATGTGATCGGCGACCTCGAGCGTTGCCACGTCGATCACGTCGATCACGTCGTCATCTCCACACGCCACGTAGAGCAGTGTGTGGTTGTCGCGAAACTTCATATCTCGCGGACGATGGGATGTCGGGATCCACTTGATTATCTTGTAATCCTGTTTGGGATCGATCACTGCAACGTTGTTCGTTTTCTCGTCACTGACGAATACATAGCCGGTGTCCTTCGCCCTCGCCTCCGCCGACGACACGACCGTTAAGACGAGGGCACACCCGAAGTGAACGGCTCGCGCACGGGTCTTCACAGCGGCTGCTTCGGCGGCAATGCCGGGGGCGGCATGTCCTCGAATTCGATCGAGGGCTTGTGCTGGATGAACGCCGCGGGGTCGCCGGTGCTGCCCGGCTCGTCCTGCCGCCGGGGCGCACCGGCGAGGCGGCGATCCTCGTCAGGCTCGCCCTCCGGCATCTGGAGATCGCGTGCCGTGCCGAGTTGATCCGCACCTTGCTCGATGCGCTCTTTGGCATGGCCTATGCGATCGGCAAGCTCGCGGCTGTAAGGAACCCGGTAGGCCCGCGGCATGCCGGCGAGCGTGTTGTTCTCGTCCAGCCCTTCGATCCAAAGGTATATCGAGCCGGGTAGTCCATTCAACTTGTCCGGCTCGACCACGGTCGCCCAGTGAAGCTGGAAATGTTCCGGTACCCGCGCTTCGCTCGGCCAACCGATCAGCCCCGTGGTCGAGAGATAACACACGCCAAAGAAGGCCGTGGTGATCACGATCGCCGCAGCCTTCACCCTCCAATGCCAGCGCGAGGCCAGATTGAGGCTCAACAGCAGCACCGCGATGAGGACGTAGGAAGCGGCGATACCGGCCAGCGGCAATGTCATAGCGCTATTGGTGCTGAGCAGCACCGGTCACCGGGATGATGTTCGACCGGACTTTGCGGGTCTCGCGGATCAGAGACTTCGGGCGAGTATTGATGTCGGTGACCTTGCCGTCCGCGCCAATCGTGAAACGGACTGCAGTCTTTTCATCACCGGTATGGTCGAGCGTCAACCGCTCGTAATAAATGACCTCGACCTTGGGATTGATCTTCTCGACCTTGACGGAGACCAGGACCGGGTCGGGTGTGGTCGCCAGATAATGGTTCACATTGACGACATACTCACCGGCGATCAGGCCGCGCAGCGCGACGATCTCCTCGCGGATTGGATTGCGGATCGTGACCCCGTTGACGACAATCGTGTTTTTGTAGTCGCCGCGGTCGTCGCGCTCGAGGTGCATGAGCCCGGCCTCCATCACATGGTACCAGACGATATTGCCTTGGGGATCTTCGACATAAGTATCGACATCGTCGGGATGGTTGTCGGGCCAGCTCACAGTCACCAGCATTTCCGCCTTGGTGTCGACCTTGCCCTGCTTGGCGTCGGTGTTGATTGCGAGATAGGCCAGGAAGAACATGAATGCGACGACCTGCAGCCCTTTGAACAGCATGACCGTGAAGGGGTCGAAGGGCTCCTCGCGGTCCCAGTTGCTAAACCCTTCCATCGACCTGCCGCCCATCAATCTGCCGCTCGAGCGCCGACACGACAAAGACCTCGGTCAGGTCGGTAATCAGGTCGAACAGATAAGCCGACGCGTTGTCCAGAAT
>VAZT01000229.1:8023-8600 GCA_005884825.1 Alphaproteobacteria bacterium | reverse complement strand
CGTGTCGAGGCTGTCAGCCAGCGGCTTGACGCCGGCCCGGTTGATCAATCCAAAGCTCGGCTTGTAGGCGACACAGCCGCAATAGGCTCCCGGACGGATTACCGACCCCGCGGTTTGCGTGCCAAAGGCGAGCGGCGCCATGCCATCGGCGACCGCCGCTGCTGAGCCGCTCGAGGAGCCGCCCGGAGTGTGCGCAGGGTTGCGCGGGTTGGCCGTTTTGCCCGGCGTGAAGGTCGCGAATTCGGTCGTGACGGTCTTGCCGAGGACGACGGCTCCGGCCGCGCGAGCGAGCGCAACGCAAGAGGCATCGGCGTCGGGCCGGTGGCCGCGATAGATCGCCGAGCCATAGGCGGTCGGCATGTCGACGGTGTCGATCAGATCCTTGACCGCGATCGGGACCCCGTGCAGCGGCCCTCGCGGCGCTTCTGCATCGCGCTGGCGCGCCGTCGCCAGCGCCTGCTCGCGATCGAGGTATTGCCAGGCGCCAACCACCGCCTCACGCGCCGCGATGCGGTCGAGATAGGCAGTGACCAACGCCTCGGCAGTAATCCGGCGCTCGGCAATTTGCCGGGCGGCC
>VAZT01000229.1:0-7812 GCA_005884825.1 Alphaproteobacteria bacterium | reverse complement strand
GCCGATCCTGACCCTGGTCGAGGACCCGTCCGGCGGCATTCACGATACCCTCTTCGCCGCCTGCGACCGCTGGCGCTACGAGCAGCTCGGCTGCAGGGAGCATCATGACAACTGCACCGACAACCTCGCCGCGGGATTGGCCGGGCTGGGTCTAACCCCACCCGAGACCCCGGCGCCTCTCAACCTCTTCATGAACATCCCGGTCGTGGACGGCAACCGTGTCGAGATCCGCCCGCCGGTCAGTACGCCCGGCAGCCATGTCACATTTCGCGCCGAGATGAACTGCATCGTCGCGTTCTCGGCCTGCCCGCAGGACATGCTGCCCGTCAACGGCCTCGCGATGATCCCGACCGAAGCGCATTTCGAGGTCCTCGATTGAGCGGGCGGGTATCGTTTCACGCGGTCACCCCTTGCTGCGGCGGGCTTCTACTATTCCGGCGATGTCCGCAGTCTTGGGTTCTGCCAACTCGCGGCGGATCGCCTTCAGCGCCGCGAGCTTGCCTTCCTCGTCCTCGCCCATCAGCCGCGAATAGCCGGCGACATCGGACGCCGCCGATACACGACGATGAAGGGAAGCGGAGCAAGCACAAGTTCGCGAGTGCCCGCTACGAACCGCGACGCCGTGCCAGCGCGCCGGGGGAGAAGACCCGTCGTCCGATTGACCAAAAGGCGCTTTGACCTGGTCTTGCGCTCGCGGCACGAGGCAGGCACAATCCGCAAATCCAACCAGCGGTCGACCTGGCATGCGACTGTTCTTTCTTCTCGCGCTTCCTGCGGTGCTCTCGACCGCCTGCACGCCTTTCATCCCGATCAAGGACGCGTTCAGCACCAGCGCGGTCAAGGCCACCGGCAACATCCCGCCGGAGTTCGCCGAGTTCAACCGCTACGACCCGCAAGTCAACGCTCTAGTCAGCGACCAGATGTGCGCCACGCCTTATTTCCTGGACACCGAGAAGTCGCTGCGCGCCACGCCCGGCGAGTTCGTCGCTTGGAGAGGGCGCTGCGAGCAGTACGAAATCCGCCTCGACAATTTGGCTGAGCATTTCACTCCGTGACGGCCCCTCACCCTAACCCTTTCCCCGCCAGCGGGCCGAGGGAATAGTTCCATAACCCTCGCCCCGCTGGCGGGCAGAGGGAGGGGCCCGCGAAGCGGGAGGGTGAGGGGCTGCGGCTCTGGAATTTCGCAATGGCTCGCGCCGAAGCGAATCTGCTTCCAGGAAGAAAGGCGGCACGTGCTACGTTGTGTCTTTACCAACGGGTCGGCAAAGCAGCTCCAGGATGTCAGAGGCGGTTCTGGTCACCGGTGGGGCCGGTTACATCGGCAGCCACGCCTGCAAGGTATTGGCGCGTGCCGGATACCGGCCGGTGGTTTTCGACAATTTTTCGCGCGGTCACCGCGAGGCGGTGCGCTGGGGACCTTTGATCGAGGGCAGCCTCGCGGAACGCGGCAAACTCGCTGCGGCGCTCGCCCGCCATCGCATCTCGGTCGTCATGCATTTCGCAGCCTACGCCTATGTCGGCGAATCCGTCACCGATCCGGCATTGTATTATGCCAATAATCTCGGCGGTTCCTTGTCATTGCTCGAAGCGATGCGCGAGGCTCGGGTCGACAAGATCGTCTTTTCCTCGACTTGCGCGACCTACGGCACTCCCGCCCAGGTGCCGATCCGCGAGACCCTGCCCCAATTGCCGGTCAACCCTTACGGCGAGACCAAGCTGGCGATCGAGCGTGCGCTCCACTGGTATGGTGAGGCCTACGGGCTGCGGTGGGTGTCGCTGCGTTATTTCAATGCTGCCGGCGCCGATCCCGAGGGCGAAATCGGCGAACGGCACGAGCCGGAGACGCACCTCGTCCCGCTCGTTCTGGCGGCGGCGCTAGGGGAGCGGCCGCAGGTCGAAATTTATGGAACCGATTACCCGACGCCGGATGGGACGGCGATCCGCGACTACATTCATGTCCAGGACCTCGCCGAGGCGCATCTGCGCGCGCTGGAACATCTCGGCGCCGGGGGGCAGAGCGCGGCGCTCAACCTCGGCACTGGCCGCGGTCACTCGGTGCGCGAGGTGATCCGGGCTGCCGAGGCGGTCAGCGGCAAATCCATCCCGTGCCGTGAAACCGCACGAAGGCCCGGCGATCCGCCCGTACTGGTCGCCGATCCCGGTCTCGCGGCCGAGCTGCTCGGTTGGCGCGCCCGCATCTCGGATCTCGAAACGATCGTTCGCACCGCGCTGGCCTGGCATATGAGCTGCTCCGCGCAATCTCGACGCGCGGAACAAAATTCATGATCGCCCGTTATGCGAGCGCCGCCCCGCTCGCGGGTTGGCTGCCGCTGCCGGCATCCCTGGAGCTTCCGTCATGACGATAGTCGAAACCGAAGAGGTCGTGGCGCAGCCTCTTTCAGCGGCAGCAGCGACGCTTGACCGTTCCGCTCCGGTCCGGGTTCAGGGCAAGTTCTTTTTTGTCGGCGACAAAAAGCACTTCGTCAAAGGCGTCACTTACGGCCCTTTCTCGAAGGGCAGTCACGGGGCGCAGTTCCCCGAATACGCGGTCGTCGATACCGATTTCGCACTGATGGCCGAAGCCGGCATCAACACCGTCAGGGTCTTCACGGTGCCGCCGCTCTGGCTGCTCGATGCCGCGCAGCTGGCCGGTTTGAAGATCCTCGTCGGATTGCCTTGGTCGCAGCACATCGCCTTTCTCGACAGCCCGGCAACCCAGCAGCAGATCCGCGAGGCGGTGATCGCCGGAGTACGGGCTTGCAATCGTCACCCGGCGGTCTTCGCCTATCTGATCGGCAATGAGATCCCGCCCGATATGGTGCGCTGGCACGGCGCCGACGCCGTGCGCACTTTTCTCAGAACCCTCGTCGCCGGGGCCAAAGCCGAGCATCCGGACGCGCTCGTCAGTTACGCCAATTATCCATCCACCGAATATCTCACGGTCGATTTCACCGATTTCATCTGCTTCAACGTCTATTTGCACGACCAGCCCGCCTTTCGCCGGTACATCGCGAGGCTCCACAATGTCGCGCTCGACCAACCGCTGGTGCTGACCGAATTCGGTGTCGATTCGTTCGGCCAGGGAGAGGAGGAACAACGGCGCGTCCTGTCTTGGCAGGTGCACACTGCCTTCGAGGCGGGTGTCGCCGGCACTTTCATCTTTGCGTGGACCGACGAATGGTTTACCGGCGGTCATCTGATCGAGAATTGGGCCTTCGGGTTGGTCGACCGAGACCGCCGGCCGAAGCCGTCGTTCGACGAGGTGGTGCGTCAATACACCGGCATATTACCGCCGCTTTTGCGGCGCTACCCGCGAGTTTCCGTCGTCGTCTGCGCCTACAATGCCGAACGGACGATGGATCAGTGCCTGGCTTCGCTCGCGGTGCTCAACTACCCGGACTACGAGGTCATCGTCGTCAATGACGGCTCGCGCGACCGAACACTGGAAATCGCCGAAAGCTACGATTATTGCCGCATCATCAGTCAGCCCAATAAGGGTTTGAGCGCCGCCCGCAATGTCGGGGCGGAGGCGGCGACCGGGGAGATCGTTGCTTACACCGACAGCGACTGTGTCGCCGACCCCGACTGGCTGACCTACCTCGTCGCCAGGATGGAAGCGGGCAATCTGGTTGCCTGCGGCGGGCCGAATTTCCCGCCGCCCGAGGACGATCTGGTCCCCGCCGCCGTCGCGGTCGCCCCCGGTGGTCCGACCCATGTGCTGATCAGCGACGAGGTCGCCGAGCACATCGCGGGCTGCAACATGGCGTTCCGGCGCGACGTGCTGCTTCAGCTTGGCGGATTTGACCCCGTCTATCGCGCCGCCGGCGACGATGTCGACATCTGCTGGCGTTTCCAGGACGCCGGCTACACGATCGGTTTCAGCCCCGCCGCCGTTGTTTGGCACTTCCGCCGAAATACGGTGGCGGCTTACTGCGCACAACAGCGTGGTTACGGCAAAGCCGAAGCGCTCGTCTATGCAAAACATCCGTTCCGCTTCAACCTGTTCGGACAGGCCAAGTGGCTCGGCCGCATCTATGGCGACCTCTCCACCGCGCTGCTGCTGTCGCATCGCCCGGTCATCTATTCGGGGGTGTTCGGGCGCGGTCTGTTTCAGACCCTTTATGAACCGCCCTCCTCCTTGACCGCGTTCCTGCCGCTGAGCTTCGAATGGAGCGCCGCATCACTCCCGCTCGCCGTTGGGGGAATTATTGGCGGCGGGTGGTGGTGGCTGCTGACCGTTCCCCTTCTCGTCACCTGGGTCATGTGCATCAACGGCGCCCGCAAGGCGCCGATCGACGAACGGTTCACCGGCTTCAAAGCCCGTGCCCTGGTTGCGCTGCTGATTTACCTCGGCCCTCTGCTGCGCGGCTGGGAACGCACCAAATGGCGCCTCAAGGAGATGCGCACGCAGGACCACATCGGGCTGGCCGCGACCGAGCAGCGCGCCCGCATCTGCTGGGGTGCCCGCGCATTCCATCTCTCCTATTGGAGCGAAGCGGGAACCGAGAAGGAGTCGCTGATCGGCGGCTTGATGGAGTTCCTCGTGCCGCAAAAGTACTTCGTCGTGCCGGATACCGGTTGGAGCAATTGGGACCTGAAGATTTCTCGCGGCCTGTGCAGCCGCGCATTGGTCCTGGTCTGCACCGAGAACCACGGCGGCGCAAAGCGGCTGTTGCGGGCGCGCTGCGCGATGCGCTTGTCCCGTTTCGCGTCGTTTCTGCTGCGCAGCTTTGCCGCGCTGACGGCCTTCGCGCTGATTCTCGGCTGGCCGCTGACGGCGGCCGCGATCGGCACCGCCGGGGTGATCAGCGCGGCGGCGATGGTTTGTCAGCTCCTCGGTTTTGGAAGACTGATGCACCGTATCATCGAGGCGGTCGCCAAACAGGTGCCGCTGATCCCGGTCGAGCCGCTCGCAAGAGCCCCGTTGCCGATCCGCGCTCCCAGCCCGGTCTGATCTTGCTGACAAAACTTCTGCCTTATCTGCGACCCTATTGGTGGCGGGTCGCCTGGGCGCTTGCGCAGGTCTTCCTGATCGCCGGCTTCGAGCTCCTCAAACCTTGGCCGCTGCAGGTGGTCATCGACAATGTGCTCGGCGGCAAGCCGTTTCCAATTGCCGCATTGGCGTCGACATCCCCGACCGGACTGCTGCTGCTTGCCTGTCTCGGCATCATAGTGGTCCATCTCGGCGCCGGGGCGGTCACCCTGTTGCACAACTATACGACGATCGGCGTCGGGCAGCGGATGGTCAACGATTTGCGCGGCGCCCTCTACGCTCACCTGCAGCGGCTGTCGCTCGCCTTTCACAGCCGCCAACGGGTCGGCGATCTGCTCTATCGGATCACCGCGGACAGCTTTGCCGTTCAGACGATGATCATGAACGGCGTGCTGCCGATCCTGTCGGCCGCCGTGCTGCTCGGCGGGATGTTGTTCGTTCTGCTGCCGCTCGACCCGATGCTGACCGTGCTGTCGCTGACGGTCGTTCCGTTGCTCTTCGCGCTGATTTTCGGGTTCAACCGCAAGATCGTCGATGTCGCAACCGAGGTGCGCACCACCGAAAGCCGCGTCTATTCCGTCGTGCAATGGGCGATGTCGTCGATCAAGCTGGTCCAGGCCTTCACCAAGGAGGACGAGGAGCATCAGCGCTTTATGGGGGCGAGCGGGGAGAGCCTGCGCGCAACCCTGCGGCTCTATAGCTGGCAGACGCTCTATTCGGGAGCGGTCAATTTGGTGATCGCCGGCGGCACCGCGCTCGTCGTCTACGCCGGTGCGCGGGCCGTCATGTCGGGAAGGCTGTCGGTCGGCCAGCTCATTGTTTTCATCTCCTATCTCGCCCAGCTCTATGCCCCGATCAACCAAATTACCCAAAGCTGGGGGCTGATTGCCGGCGCCCGGGTGGGAGCGCGCCGGGTCTTCGAGGTCCTCGATACCGAGGCCGATCTGAAGGACGGAAACCGCAGCTTTCCTGCGAAAGGAGCGCGCGGCGCCGTCGCCTGGCGCAACGTCTCGTTTCGCTACCGGCCGGAAACGCCGGTGCTGAACGGCATCGAGCTCCGCGTGCCGGCCGGCGCCAAGATCGCCGTAATCGGCCCGACCGGCGCCGGCAAGTCGACGCTTCTGGGTCTGCTGCCGCGGTTCTTCGATCCATCGGCCGGTATAGTGGAAATCGACGGCGTCGATCTGCGCGAATACAAGCTCAAATCGCTGCGCAGCCAGATCTCAATGGTGTTGCAACCGCCGCTGATCTTTCCGCTTTCGGTGCGCGACAATATCGCTTACGGGCGCCCCGGCGCGCCCGATGCCGAAATCGAAAGGGCGGCTCGGCTGGCGCGCATCCACGATTTTGTCGCCTCCTTGCCGGACGGGTACGACACCGTGATAGGGGAATCCGGAGTGACGTTTTCCGAAGGGGAAAAGCAGCGGATCACGATCGCCCGTGCGCTGCTGCGCGACGCGCCGATTCTGATCCTGGACGAGCCGACCTCGGCGCTCGATGTCGCGACCGAGGCGCTGGTCATGGCCGGGATCGAGCGGCTCGTGGCGGCGCGGACGACCTTCATCATTGCCCACCGGCTGTCCACTGTGCGGCGCTGCGACCGCATCGTCGTATTGCGCGACGGCGCCATCGCCGAGGAGGGCACGTTGCCCGAACTGCTGGGCCGGGACGGCATCTTCTCTGAATACTATCGCACCCAATTCGCCCCCGAGGTCGGGCACGAAGTCGAGATGCGCGTCGAGGCCTGACGAGCCCCGAGCATTCGCGCCGCGAGCACGCGATCCGCGCAAAATTATCCCCAATATGAAACCATAGCGCATTTGGTTTCACTTTCAACTTTAAGGTTAACAACGCATCGGTAGACCAAATTAACGATAGATTGTTGCAACACGATGATCGACCGCTTAGGGTGAGCTTGTGGAAGGCCGCTAACGGCGCGCTTGACTTGGTCCAGCCGAGACCTGGTCCCTCGGATCTAGGGACAACCACGGTTCGGCGGGATGGGGGAAGGGGGAAATGGTTGCCGACATACCGAGCCGGGGAGCCAGGCGCTTCCCCGAACTTCGCATTAATTTGTGTACGGCCAGCCGATCGTGGCAGATCGTTTTGCCGCGGTCTGTGCAGGTCGCGGCAGCAACGGCCGCCGTCGCCTTTGCGGTCGCGGTCGGTTTTGTTGCACTCGCCCGGCCCGGTTATGAGCGCGCTCTGGCTGACAAGGAAGCGGCCATCGTTCGCGCGGAAACCGCCAACGCCGATCTGCAGGCCGAAGTGGCGAGCCTGCGCGAGAAGCTTGCTCTCGCCGCCCGTGATCGCCGGCAGGCGGCGGCTGATCTGGACCGGACCTTGGGCGATAGAGACCGGTTGCGGGCTCGGATCGCCGAACTCGAACAAAAACAATCGCAACTCGATTTCGCGGTTCTTAAGACAGCGCTCATGGAGACCGGACCCTCTCAATCGGCAACCGATCCAGCACGGCCCGAGATATTGATTTCCGATGCGCCGCCGGAACCGGAAGAAAAATCGCCGGGCATGGCGCAGCTGGCTCGCCAAGCCGTCGCGGAAGTTCGGCGCTTGCTTGCCTCGACGGGTCTGAACGTCGACCGCCTGTTCCCGCAATTGGCCCAGGAGGGCGGCGGCCGAGGCGGTCCCTTTGTGGCGCCGCCGAAAGCCGATCCGCCGGACGCGATGACGCCGGACAAGATCGAGGAGCTCCGCAGCTTGATGAAGTCGCTGCCGCTATCTGTGCCGCTCGATTATTATCAGCTCGAGAGCCGGTTCGGCCCGCGCCGCGATCCGTTCAATCGCCGCTCAGCCTTTCA
>VAZT01000705.1 GCA_005884825.1 Alphaproteobacteria bacterium | reverse complement strand
CCGCCACCGCGGCTTCGACTGGGGCGCTGTTGCCACAGCCTGGGATCGCTACCAAAGCGGTCATGGCCGTGTGCTTGGCGCCAGCACCATCTCGATGCAGACCGCGAAGAATGTCTTCCTGTGGCCGGGCCGCGACTGGCTGCGCAAAGGCTTCGAAGCCTGGTTCACGGCGCTGATCGAGCTTGCCTGGGGCAAGCGGCGGATCATGGAAATTTATCTCAACGTGGCCGAATGGGGGCGGGGCGTCTACGGCGCCGAAGCGGCCGCCCGCCATTATTTTCACAAGCCGGCGGACGCGCTCGATCCGGAGGAGGCGGTTCGTCTCGCGGCGGCGCTCCCCGATCCGCTCGGCTGGTCGCCGCGCCATCCCGGCCGGCGGCTGCTCGCCCGCGGCGCGGCGATCCGGGCGCACCTGCCAGGCGTCCCCACGGCGCTGCCTTTGCCGTGCGGGGCGTGAGGCGCATAAGCGGGCCTCCGCGTCGCCGGTCTGCTGCGCCCAACACAAACCGGACAGGGGCCTTGAACGGCGAAAAGCGCTGGCGCGAAACTGGCGCGAAAAAGGGTGATTTCCCGCTCCAAACCGCTATGACTGGCTCCCTGGAGCTACGAGCGGATACAAGGAAATCAATTACTTACCTCTTACGCCGGCCCTTGCCAAGGTTGGGGTCGGGGGTTCGAATCCCCTCGCCCGCTCCAATGTATCGGAATGCAAAAGCCGCGGGGAACCGCGGCTTTTCGTATTTGAGAAGCCTCGCTATAAGTGAGGCGACATTTTCTGGGGAGGAAATATCGATGAGCCTGACACTGGAAGAAGCCAATCGCATCATTCGCGGCGCCCTGGCCAAGGCGCAGGAGCTCAACATCAAGATCAGCGCCGCGGTTTGCGACAGCGGCGGCCGGCTGATCGCATTGCAGCGCATGGACAATGCCATCTGGGCGAGCGCCTATGGCAGTCAGGGAAAAGCGGTCGCCTCGGCGGCTTTCGGGCGGCCGAGCGGCGAGATGGCCGAACGGGCCGACCAGCCCACCCCGCGCGGGATTGCCGCGGCGTCCGGCGGGCACATGATTATGGGTCAGGGAGCGGTCCCGATCATCCGCAACGGCATCGTCGAGGGCGCCTGCGGTGTCGGCGGCGGCACCTCGCAACAGGACGAGGACTGCGCCCGGGCAGGCATCGCGCAATTATAGAACCGGTCCGCCAGAGCTTTCGAGGAAACGCCGATGAAAATCGTCAAGGTCGAAGACCTGCATTGCGACGCCGGCTGGCGGGTCAATTCCTTTCTCAAGGTGACCACCGACGAGGGCATCGTCGGCTGGTCCGAATATATGGAGGGCTATGGCGCACAAGGGCTGACCGGGGTTATCCAGAAGCTCGCCGAGCGCTTCCTGATCGGCCAGGACCCGCGGCCGGTCGAGCGCCATAGCGCCCATCTCTACGCCGCGACAAGGCAAGCGGCCGGCGGGATCAACCAGATGGCGATCGCCGCGATCGAGAACGCATTGGTCGACATCAAGGCCAAGGCATTGGGTGTGCCGGTATACGAGATGCTCGGCGGGCCGGTGCGCGATCGCCTGCAGCTCTACTGGTCGCATTGCGGCACCTACCGCGCCCGTTATGCCGATCGCATAAGGGAATGGGCCGGGGTCGACCCGGTGCGCTCGCTCGACGACATCGTCGCGCTCGGCGAGGAGGTGTCGACCACGGGATCGTCGATGCCGCAGTCGCGCAATTGGAGGCGTTCCGTCGCGGCGCCGGCCGCGACGTCGGGCTCCATCTCGACACCAACTTCAATTACAAGATCGACGGCTACGTCAAATTGGCCCGCGCGTTGGAGCCGCTCGATCTGGTGTGGCTCGAGATCGACCTCTACGACCCGGCCGGGCTGGCACTAATCCGCCGCTCCGCCCGCACGCCGATCTCGTCCTGCGAATCATTGTACGGCAGGCGCCAATTCCGGCCCTATTTCGAGCGCCAATCGGTCGATTACGCGATCATCGACGTGGCCTGGAACGGCATCCTCGAATCGCTGAAGATCGCCGCCATGGCCGACGCCTACGAGGTCAACGTCGCGCCGCATAACTTCAACGGCCATTTGGGGTCGCTGATCAGCGCGCATATGTGCGCCGTCGCGCCGAACTTCAAAGTCATGGAGATCGACATCGACGACGTGACCTGGAAGGACGACATCGTCACCGTGCCCCCGGTCATCGAAAACGGCGACCTGGTATTGCCGAAGGGCCCGGGCTGGGGTGCCGACCTCAACGAGGAATTCGTCCGCGCCCACCCACCGAAACGGTAGCAGCGCCGCAGCGGTATGCCGCTAGAAACCGGTGTTGCATCTGATGATTACAGGCGCCCAAACCGGCACCAAGCCTGATCCGATTCTTTTTCCTTAATAAGTAAATAAACTAGGAACACCCGCTGGTCGCGCCGCACGTGTCGCACTTCAGGCAGGTGCCGTTCCGGATTAGGGTGAAGTTGCCACAGTCATCGCAGCTGTCGCCTTCGTAGCCCTTGATGCGGGCGGCGCGGATGCGTTCGAGGCGGAGATCGCTGTCGAGCATTGGCGAGAGGGCGAGAGGGCCGTCGAGGTCGGGGTCGGTGAGAGCGAGCGCGGCGGATTGGCCGGCGCCGCCGTCGAGCACCGTCAGTTTGTGGCGCACGAAGCCGTTGGAGGCGGCGCGGCGCATCAGGTTGGATTCGGCTTCGCCCTTGCCGACGGTGTCGGGCAGCAGGTCACCGGGTTGGACATGGGCGAGGTCGCCTCGGTCGAGATAGGAGATCGCCAATTCGCGGAAGATGTAGTCGAGGATCGAGGTCGCCATCTTGATCGTGTCGTTGCCCTCGACCACTCCCGAGGGCTCGAAGCGGGTGAAGGTGAACTGGTCGACAAACCGCTCAAGCGGCACGCCATATTGCAGCCCGAGCGAGATCGCGATCGCGAAGCAGTCCATCAGTGAGCGGAAGGCGGAGCCTTCCTTGTGCATGTCGATAAAAATCTCGGCGAGTGAGCCGTCCTCATACTCGCCGGTGCGCAAATAGATCTTATGGCCGCCGACCGAAGCCTTCTGCGTGTAGCCCTTGCGCCGGTTGGGCAATTGCCGGCGCTCGCTGCGGCGGCGTTCAACGACCCGCTCGACGATTCTTTCGACAATCCGCTCGGCAACGAGCGGCGCGCGGGCGGCCGGCGATTGCTCGAAGAACTCCTCGGCGTCCTCGTCCTCGCCCAACAGGCTGGAGGCCAGAGGTTGCGACAGTTTCGAGCCATCGCGGTACAGCGCGGTCGCCTTGAGCCCCAAGCGCCAGGACAGCATGTAGGCGTCCTTGCAATCCTCGACCGTCGCCGCGTTCGGCATGTTGATGGTCTTCGAGATCGCTCCCGAGATGAAAGGCTGCGCCGCCGCCATCATCCGGATGTGACTGTCGACCGACAGTGAGCGCCGGCCGATGCGGCCGCACGGGTTGGCGCAGTCGAACACGGCGAGATGCTCGGGTTTGAGGTGCGGCGCGCCCTCCAATGTCATCGCGCCGCAGCACCAGCTGTTGGCGGCGTCGATCTCGGCCCGGGCGAAGCCGAGCGCCGCCAACAGCTCGAAGCTGGGATCATCGAGCGCGCCCGGCGCGACCCCGAGACTATCGATGCAGAAAGCTTCCCCCAGGGTCCATTTATTAAACGTGAACCTGATGTCGAAAGCCGAGGCGAGCGCCGCCTCGACCGCGGCGAGCGCCCGGTCGTCAAACCCCTTTTCCTTCAGACTCTCGTGATTGATGTGGGGCGCGCCTTTGAGCGTGCCGTGGCCTAGCGCATAGCGCTCGATCGCCGCGATCTCGGCGGCACTGTAGCCGAGCGTCCTCAGCGCCTGCGGCACGGCGCGGTTGATGATCTTGAAATAGCCGCCGCCGGCGAGCTTCTTGAATTTGACCAGCGCGAA
>VAZT01000228.1 GCA_005884825.1 Alphaproteobacteria bacterium | reverse complement strand
CGATGCCCCGAGCGGATCGCCTTCTCCGCCGCCTCAGCGGCGAGCCGCGCCTCCTTGTCATAAACCTCGACAAAGGCGTGCAGCTTCCTTTCATGGGTATCGATCCGCGCCAGTGCCGCATCGACAATATCGATCGGCGACAGTCGGCCGGCTCCGATCTCGTCCGACATGACATGGGCCGGCAATAGCGCCGGATCGGTATTGCTTGGCGGCATGGCGTCCTCTTGCAGAGGGCAGTCGGCGGAGCATAGGCTCATTTGCGATGCGCCTGTCAATTGGCAGGCCGGATACTGCTGATCTACTGGTGGCCGCCGCGAAGGCTCTTTCGGTGGCCCCATGATCGCCGACGCCGGCGTCGAGCACGAGGTTTGGTCCATCCTCGTCGAGCAGCGACGGGGCATCCTCGAACGCCGCTGCTGCCGGACTCGTTATTGACGTGAGCGGCACATAAAGGACGCGCGCCGCCTCGGCGGCATCCTTGCCAAGGCGAGAGTCTCTGCAACGACCAAGGCCACCGGCTCGCCGACAAATCGCGCCCGTTCCACCGCCAAAGGGTATTGGCGGCTGGCCGAAGCCGGCACGCGATCAAGGTTTTCGAGACGGATGTCAGGCGGGTGGCGAGCCGCCGGCAAATCGGTCACCCGGCCGAGCCCGTCCGCGATATCGCGTTACGCGCGCATGCGCGTGAGGCGATCGCACCACGACGGCGTAGACTTGGCCCGCGAGGTTGAAATCGTCGCTGTAGCATCCCCGGCCGGTCAACAGACGCGCGTCTTCTAGGCGCCGCAACGGCACGCCGATACCGGCGCAGGGCGGCTGCGGGGGAAGCGAAGAGGCGGCGGTCATGTCGTCGCGATTGTCCCATCATCCGCGCTTGACAGCGAGCGGAAAGGCCTTATGTGAATGTGACACACATTAACATAAGGGTGCCGCCATGCAGGCGTTCGCGGCGCAACTAGACGACATCGGCAAGCCGGCCTGGATTGCGCTGACGGTTGTCAGCTTCATCCTGTTCTGGCCGCTGGGCCTCTTCGTTCTCGGGTTCCTGCTAGGGAGTGGGCGGATGGCATGCTGGACACGCGGCGGCACGGATCGTTGGCAGCGTCGCATGGAAAGAATGCAACGCCGCATGCAGCGGATGCAGTCGTCCGCGGAGCGCTGGGGCTGCAGCAGCTATCGAAGCTCGAGCGGCAACTACGCGTTTGACGAGTACCGCGCCGAAACCTTGCGCCGTCTCGAAGAAGAGCAGCGCGAATTCATGGAATTCCTCGACCGCCTGCGTCATGCCAAGGACAAGGCGGAATTCGACCAGTTCATGGCGGAGCACCGACGTCCCTCCAACGGCCCGCAACCCCAGACCGTCTGAATAGCGCGACCCTCCTCACCCATCTCACGCCAGCGATGGTGGGTGAGGGCCTCGGTAGTTCCTAGACGACGCCGCGCTGGTGTAGCCCGGCGATCGTTTCCGCATCGTAGCCGAGTTCGCGTAACACGGCATCGGTGTGCTCGCCCTGCTCGGGGGTGGGGCGCAGCTCGTCGGGCTGCGGGTAGCCGCTCATATGGATCGGCTGGCCGACCACCTTCTGCGGGCCGAGCTTCGGGTGGTTGACCGGCTTGGCGATCCCGAGATGCTGGACTTGCGGATCGGCGAAAGTCTGGTCGATTGAATTGATCGGCCCGCACGGCACGCCGGCCTTGTTGAGCCGCTCGACCCAATAAGCGTTCGGATGCTGCCGGATGATCTCGGCGAGATGCGCATTGAGCGCCGGTCGGTTTTTCGCGCGCGCCACGACGGTCGCAAAATCGGGATGATCGGCCAGGTCCTTTGACCCTGCCACCTCGCAAAACCGCCGCCACAGATTGTCGCCCGAGGCGGCGATGTTGATGTAACCGTCGGCAGTCTGGAACATGCCCGTACCCGGCGAAGTCGGGTGGAAATTGCCTTCCTGTCCGGCGACCTCGCCCTTCATCAGATAACGCGCCGCCTGGAAGTCCAGCATGAAGATCTGCGCTTCCAGCAGTGACGTGTGCACCCATTGGCCCTCACCGGTGCGTTCGCGGTTGAGCAGCGCCAGCACGATCCCGTAGGACAGCAGGAGGCCCGCCGAGGTGTCGTTGATTGCGATTCCGACCCGCACCGGGCCTTGCCCGGGATGGCCGGTGATCGACATGAGGCCTCCCATGCCCTGTGCGATCTGGTCGACGCCCGCCCGGGCGGCATAGGGCCCGTCCTGCCCAAAGCCGGAAATGCTGCCATAGACGATGCGCGGGTTGATCTTCCGCACCGCTTCGTAATCGATGCCGAGCCGGTGCTTCACGTCGGATTTGTAATTCTCGACGATCACATCGGCGCGCTCGGCGAGCTTCATAAAGATCGCGTGGCCCTCATCGCTTTTGAGGTTCAACGTAATAGCCCGCTTGTTGCGATGCAGGTTCTGGAAATCGGGACCGTCGCGGCGGCTGCCGGTCGCGTCGACCAGCTCGCCGGAGGGCTCGATCTTGATCACCTGCGCACCCCAATCGGCGAGCTGGCGCACCGCCGTAGGCCCGGCGCGATGCGCAGTCAGGTCGATGACGAGGAAGTCGTTGAGGGGGAGCACGGTCATTGGGGGATTTTCTCCATACGAATTTCATCGGTGATTTTGCGCCGCAAGATTGGCGACTACAACCGCGATCGCCGTTCCGATATTCTTGCGAAGCCTGGACCGAGCTGGGACATCCGACGGGTCATGGAGCGCGATAGCAGGCGCATTGCCCGGGAGTGGAACCGGGAGATCGAGGCGGAGATCCGCCGTCGTGCCGCGCGGCGGGACGACGGATGGGGCCGGTTCGTGGTCTGGGCGGTGCTGGAGCTAGTCTGGCTGGTGGCAGTGTTTGCCGTGCTCGGTGTTTTCAGCCGGCTGCACTGAGAGTCACAGCAGCGCAGTACCGCTCTGCTGTTATTCCGCGCCGGCCGCTCGGGTCTCGTTCGAACGGCGGAGCTGTGCGGCGGCGGCATCCCCTTGTTCTGCCGCTTTCTCGTACCAGGCGTCGGCCAGCGCAACATCTGCGGCCACTCCAAGGCCGGCGCTGTACAGGTCGCCCAGTTGGAGCTGGGCTTCGACCAAGCCCTGTTCGGCCGCCAGACAGCACCAGTGGAACGCCTCTTCGGCGTCTTGGGCTGTGCCCTGGCCTTTCAGCAGCATCACGGCGAGATTGTATTGCGCGTAGCGGTCGCCCTGCTCGGCCGCCTTGCGGAACCATAATGCTGCTGCGGCCGTGTCTCGGGGGACGAGGTGCCCGTTCAGACAATTCCACGCGAGAAGCCGCTGCGCTTCGACGTTGCCGGCCTCGGCGGCGATGCGGTAGCAGTGCATCGCGGCGCCCTCTTCGGGCGGTTCGAGATGACCTTGCGCATAAAGGTGGCCGAGCTGGAGAAGGGCAGGGGGGTATCCCGAATCCGCCGCCTGCGCCACCAATGATGCGGCGGTGGCGAAATCCTGGTCGACGCTTTCGCCGCGTGCGTAGAGCATGCCGAGGGCGGTTTGGGCCTCCGGGTCGCCGGCCTCGACAGCCCGGCACAGCCACGCTACCCCGGCTTCCGGATCGCGCGGGACGCCCTCACCGCCGAGGTAGAGATATCCGAGGCGGAGCTGGGCGGTCGCGACGCCCTGCTCGGCTGCCTGCCGGTACCATTCGGCCGCCCTCTCCGCGTTGCGCGCGACGCCGGTGCCTTGCAAGAGAAACGCGGCGATATTGACTTGGGCGGCGGGGATGCCCTGCTCGGCGGCCTTTTGAAACCATTTGGCGGCCTCGCCGAACTCCTGCGGGACGCCGTCGCCGCGCGCATAGAGCCGCCCGAGGCTGAACTGCGCCTCGGCATTGCCGGTTTCGGCGGCGACCCGATACCATTTCGCCGCCTCGATCATATTCGGCAGCGCGGCCTCACCAGTCTCGTATAACTGGGCAAGGCGAGCTATGGCCGGTACGAAATTTTGCCGCGCGGCGTGGCGCAACAAGGTCTCGGCGGCGTGCTCGTTGCGCGGCCGGCCGTTGCCGTCCAGAGATATCAGAGCCAGATTGTACTGGGCGCGCGCATTACCTTGCTCGGCGGCCTTGCCGAACCATTCCGCTGCTCTGTCGGTGTCGCGATCGACCCCTTGGCCGGAAAGGTACATCAGCCCGAGCGCCACTTGCGCCGCCGCAATGCCCTTTACGGCTGCTCTCTCATACCAGCTGGCGGCGGTCGGAAGATCCTGCTCCACCCCGTGACCATTGGCGTAGAGGATGCCGAGGCCAAGCTCGGCAGCGGCGCTGCCCTGAGCGGCGGCGAGCGAGTACCAGTGCCGAGCTTTCCGATAATCGGGCTCGCAACCGATCCCCCGTGCGTAAATCAGCCCGGTATTGGCCTGCGCGTCGGCGATCCCTTGCTCGGCGGCCGCCTGGCTCCAATGCAGCGCCCCGGCTGGGTCCTGCGGGACGTCGAACCCGTTTGGAAAGAGCAGCGTTCTATTGTGGTCGGCGGCCTCGGGGTCGCGCTTGGCGGCGGAACCATACCAACGCGCAAAGCTCGACGCCTGCGCGCGATAACCTTCGAGGTGCAGCAGGCTGAGCTGATGCTGTGCCATAGCGTGACCCAGCTCCGCCGCCCGCCGGTACCAGCCGGCGGCATCGGCGAGATTGGCGACAACCCCGTGGCCGCGGGCGTAGAGCAATCCCAAGCGATAGAAGGCTTCTGGATCTCCGGCGACTGCCGCCGCAGACCATTCCTTGAGCGCTGCAGAGTAATCGCCACGTTCATACGCGTCATGGCCGCGATCCACCACCGCCTCGGGATGGGCACCCTCGAAAAATCCTAGGGTGCTACGAAATCTAGAACCCGTCATTCCGGGACGGCCCGCGGGGCCGGGCCCGGAATCCAATAACACCGGCCTCAGAAAATGGGGCGCGGCCCCTCCCGACTGCATGCCGTCGGTGTTCATGGTTTCCGGGCTCGCGGGCTTGCGCCCGCGCCCCGGAATGACGTTTGCAAAGATCACGGCTCGCGCATCGCTTCGTTGACGCTGCGGATCACGCCTTTCAGCACGTACATGAAGACGGAACGCGACCCGACACTGATGTCGGCGGTCAGGGTCATGCCCGGCACCAGCCTGAAACTGTCGGGCACCGCGTTGAGCTTGACTTCGGTCAATGCAATGCGTGCCTTGTAATAGGGGTCGACGGCGCTGCCGTTGTCATCCTGCGTAAACGCGCCCTCGCTTATCCAGCGCACGTACCCTGAAGCGGTGCCGTGCTCGACAAAGCTGAATGGGTCGAGCTTCACAGTGGCGCTGTCCCCGGGCCGGACAAAACCAATCTCGCGCGTGGCAATGTGCACCTCCGCTTCGACGGGCGAATGCAGCGGGGCGAGCGTGATCAACGGATCGCCCTCCTTCAGAACCGAGCCGACGGACAGCTTCGCGAGTTTCAAGACGACCGCATCCTCCGTCGCCTCGAGACGCACCAGATCCTGGTGCCTGGACGCCTTGGCCATTTGTTGGCGAGCAGTGTCCAGCGAATTGCGCGCCGTCACCAGCTCCTGGCTGACCTGTCCCGACCATTGCTCGACAAAGGCGTCGCGATTGGCGATTGTGGAGGCGAGCTGGTGCTCGGCTTCGGTAAGGCCGTTGCGGTCGAAATCTTGCGTCCGCAGAATTTCCATACGCTGATCCGTAGCGGTCAGCAGATTGAGGCGGCTGCCGGTCTGATTGGCGGCCAGACTGGCCCGCATACCCTCGATCTCCTGTGAGATCTTGACCCGATCGTCATAATGGGCGAGGTCGTCCTTCAGCTTGCGGATGGTCGCCTTGTTTTGCGCTATTTGCTCGTCATAGGCGCGCAATTGCGCGCCGAACTGACCTTTGCGCTGTATGTAATAAGCACGCTGGAGGGAAGCATAAGCACCCTCCGGCGTGGTTGCCCAAGGCGGGTTGAAATCGCGCCGCGCCAGCTCCGCTTCCGCGCGGGCGATCTGCGCATCGAGGCTGGCGATCTGCGAGGCCGCGGCGCCGACATCGGCGGCGGCGAAAGTCGGGTCGAGCGTCGCCAGGAGCTGGCCGCGCTTGACGCGCTCGCCTTCCTGCACATCCAGGCTCTTAATGATCGAGGCGTCGAGCGCTTGCAGGACGACAGACGGCTCGGTCGTGACGATCTGGCCCGCAGACGACGTCACGACCCGGTTGAGCTGCATAAAAAAGCTGACCGAGAGCAGAGCGATAAACAGCCCGGCCAGCACGTGCAGAGTGATCCTCAGCTGTGCCGGTTCGGGATCCTCCCGGACCTCGCTGACCTCGGACTGAAAGATCCGAATCAGCGCATCGGGCTCTGGGTTACGCCGCAGTGCCGGCGCGAAGCGGAACAAGTGCATGGGCTGGCCTGGTTTGCAGATGGCGGTTTTGCTGATACCAGAGCCCGCGATAAATGTCGCAGCGCTCCAGTAGCTCGTTGTGCCGTCCGGAATCGTAGACACGGCCGCGTTCGAGGACCAAAACAGTGTCGGCTTGCACCAGCACCGAGAGGCGGTGCGAAATGATCACGAGCGTGCGGCCTTTAGCGATCCGCAGCAAATTCGCATTGACGATCGCTTCGCTCTCGGCATCGAGAGCGCTGGTCGCCTCGTCGAGGATCAGGACTCGCGGGTCGCCGATCAGCGCACGGGCGATCGCCAAGCGCTGGCGCTGCCCGCCCGACAGATTGGCGGAACCTTCCTGAACATGGGTCTCGTACCCGCGAGGCAGGTGTTCGATGAACTCCTCCGCGCCGGCCAGCCGTGCGGCGTAAACGATGTCCTCGAAGCTCGCATCCGGCTTTGACGCGGCGATCGCTTCGCGAATCGTGCCACTGAACAGAAAATTGTCCTGCAATACCACCCCGAGGCTGGAGCGCAGATGGTCCACGTCGATTTCCCGCAAATCATTGCCGTCGATCTTGATCAGCCCCTCGT
>VAZT01000227.1 GCA_005884825.1 Alphaproteobacteria bacterium | reverse complement strand
TCTCGTCCTCGGTGTAGCCCGGGATGCGGATGATCTCCATGCGGTCGAGCAAGGGCTGCGGAATGCGCAGCGTGTTCGCGGTCGTCACGAACATCACATCGGAGAGGTCGTAGTCCACCTCGAGGTAATGGTCGTTGAACGTGGAGTTCTGCTCGGGGTCGAGCACTTCGAGCAGCGCCGAAGACGGGTCGCCGCGCCAGTCCGCGCCGAGCTTGTCGACCTCGTCGAGCAGGAAGAGCGGGTTCGAGGATTTCGCTTTCTTCATCCCCTGGATGACCTTGCCCGGCATCGAGCCGATATAGGTCCGGCGATGTCCGCGGATCTCAGCCTCGTCACGCACGCCGCCCAACGACATGCGCACGAAGTTCCGTCCGGTCGCCCGGGCGACCGACTTGCCGAGGGAGGTCTTGCCGACTCCCGGGGCCCCGACCAGACATAGGATCGGACCCTTCATCTTCTTCATGCGTTGCTGCACGGCGAGGTATTCGAGGATGCGCTCCTTGACCTTTTCGAGCCCGAAATGGTCCGCGTCGAGCACCTTTTCAGCACCCTTGATGTCGCGCTTGATCTTGGTCCGGTTTTGCCAGGGCACCGACAGCAGCCAGTCGAGATAGTTGCGCACGACCGTCGCCTCGGCCGACATCGGGCTCATGCTGCGCAGCTTCTTCAGTTCGGCGACCGCCTTGTCGCGCGCCTCCTTGGAGAACTTCGTCTTGTTGATCCGATCCTCGAGCTCGGCCATCTCGTCGCGACCGTCCTCGCCTTCGCCGAGCTCCTTCTGGATCGCCTTCAGCTGCTCGTTCAGGTAGTACTCGCGCTGTGTCTTCTCCATCTGGCGCTTGACGCGGGGTATCTTCAAGGTCAAATGCGCCGCGACCGTATCGGCCAGCTTGCCGGGCTCTTCGATCTGATTGATCGAGACCAAAACCTCCGGCGGGATCTTTTTGTTGAGCTTGATGTACTGCTCGAACTGAGACACCACGGTGCGCGCCAGTGCCTCGGTCTCCTGCTGCTCACCGGCATTTTCCGGGATCGTCTCGGCAATCGCCTGGAAGAATTCGGGGTTATCGGCAAATTTCACGATGCGGGCGCGCTGACCGCCCTCGACCAACACCTTGACGGTGCCGTCGGGCAGCTTGAGGAGCTGCAGCACGGTACCGACAGTGCCAACCGTATAGATGTCCGAGGTCGCAGGATCGTCCTGGGCGGCATTCTTCTGAGTGACGAGCAGAATCTGCTTGTCGTCCTTCATCACGTCTTCGAGCGCCCGCACCGACTTCTCGCGGCCGACAAACAACGGCACGATCATGTGCGGAAACACGACGATGTCGCGTAGGGGCAGGACGGGATAAAGTGCACCGCGCGCAGCTTCTAACATAAGCCCTCATCTGCAAAAGACCGTCCCGGTGACCGGGAGGGCAAGGACAGGGATACAGTTCGTAAGGTTGGCCTCGTGGTGCCGGCCTTCAAGTCGCCAGACAGCTTCAGCGGTCGGCTGTGACGCCGCAGGCTCAGTCACCCGTGCCGACGCCGCCGCGGTCGGAATAGATGTGGAGCGGCCTTGCCCGCCCCTCGACGACTTCGCGATTGATCACGATCTCGCTGACGCCGACGAGGCTCGGCAGCTCGAACATCGAGTCGAGCAGGATCGCCTCCATAATCGAGCGCAACCCGCGCGCCCCGGTCTTGCGCAGGATGGCCCGGTGCGCGATCGCTTTGAGTGCTTCCTCGTTCAATTCGAGCCGGACGTCTTCCATCTCGAACAGCCGCTGATATTGCTTGACGAGGGCGTTCTTGGGCTTGGTCAGAATGTCGACCAGCACCGCCTCGTTGAGATCATCGAGAGTCGCCACGACCGGCAGCCGGCCGACAAATTCGGGAATCAGCCCGAATTTCAAAAGATCCTCGGGTTCCAAATCCTTCAGGATTTCGCCGGTCTTGCGCTCCTCGGGCCCCCGCACCTCGGCGCCGAAGCCGATCGAGGTGCCCTGCCGGCGCTGCGCGATGATCTTTTCGAGCCCGGCAAACGCGCCGCCGCACACGAAGAGAATGTTGGTCGTGTCGACCTGGAGGAATTCCTGCTGTGGGTGCTTGCGGCCGCCCTGCGGCGGGACCGAGGCGATCGTCCCCTCCATGATCTTCAGAAGAGCCTGCTGCACGCCTTCGCCCGACACGTCGCGCGTGATCGACGGGTTGTCTGATTTGCGCGAGATCTTGTCGACCTCGTCGATATAGACGATCCCCCGCTGCGCGCGCTCGACATTATAATCGGCGGCCTGCAGCAGCTTCAAAATGATGTTCTCGACGTCCTCGCCGACATAGCCGGCCTCGGTCAACGTCGTTGCGTCCGCCATCGTGAACGGCACGTCGATGATCCGCGCCAAGGTCTGGGCCAGCAGCGTCTTGCCGGATCCGGTCGGGCCAACCAGCAGAATGTTGGATTTGGCGAGCTCGACGTCGTTGTTCTTCGCGCCGTGCGCCAAGCGCTTGTAATGGTTGTGCACGGCTACCGAGAGCACGCGCTTGGCGTGGTCCTGGCCGATCACGTAATCGTCGAGCACCTTGCAAATATCGCGCGGCCCGGGAACCCCGTCGCGCGACTTGACCAGAGTGGTTTTGTGCTCCTCGCGGATGATGTCCATGCAGAGCTCGACGCATTCATCGCAGATGAACACGGTCGGGCCGGCGATCAGCTTTCTGACCTCGTGCTGGCTCTTGCCGCAGAACGAGCAGTAGAGCGTGTTTTTCGAGTCGCTGCCGCTGGATTTGGTCATCGCCACTCCGTCGCCGGCTGGAGCAATGCCCCACTGGAACAACGCCCACGGCCGTTCGGCCTTAACCGGAGGCGGGAGGCCGCTACGGCCACCAACTTCCGATGCTCAAGTATATGTGCTCTCGACGGATCAACAACCACTTAATCGCCTTCGGCTTCTAACGCCGGAACCGTCAAGCGCGCGCCCTGCGCTATTTAAAACCCTTTTCCGGTTCGCCGCCACCGGGCCTGGTTTCGACCACTTCGTCAATGAGGCCGAACTCCTTAGCTTCGAGCGGGGAAAGAAATTTGTCGCGCTCGACCGCGGCGGCGATGGTTTCGAGCGCCTGGCCGGTGTGCCGCACATAGATTTCGTTGAGCCGCGCCCGCAGCGCCAAGATCTCGCGCGCCTGGATTTCGATGTCGGTCGCCTGCCCTTGTGCGCCGCCCGAGGGCTGGTGGATCATGATGCGCGAATTGGGCAGTGAAAATCTCTTCCCCTTCGCCCCTGCGCACATCAGCAGCGAGCCCATCGAGGCAGCCTGACCGATGCACACCGTCGACACCGGCGAGCGGATGTACTGCATCGTGTCGTAGATGGCGAGCCCCGAGGTGACCACCCCGCCGGGCGAGTTGATATAAAAGGCGATGTCCTTCGCCGGGTTCTCCGATTCGAGGAACAACAGCTGGGCGCAGATCAGGCTGGCGACCGCGTCGTGGACCGGACCGACCAGGAAGATGATCCGCTCCTTGAGCAGGCGCGAGTAGATGTCGTAGGCGCGTTCGCCGCGGTTGGTCTGCTCGACCACCATCGGCACCAGGTTGTTCATGTACTGTTCGAAGTAATCAGACATTTGCTAGCACCTCCTCATGGGCCCGTGATGCGGCGAAATTTCATTGCGATACCGCCTCGCTCGCGGCTGGCCCAGTGGCGTCAGGCCCCTTGGCCTCAGGCCCCTTGGCCTCAGGCCCGGTGGCGTCAGGATCGGGCAGGCTCAGCAGATCTTGCGGGCTGATCTTGCGCTCTTCGACCTTGGCCAGCTCGACAATAAAGTCGATGACCTTGTCCTCGAAAATCGGGGCCCGCAAATTGCCGACCGCCTCTGGATTTTGCCGGTAGAAATCCAAGACCTGGCGCTCGTAACCGGGATGCCGCCGCGCTTCGCGGGTGATCGCTTGGTTGAGCTCGTCCTGGGTCACCGTGATATTGTTGCTGCGCCCGACTTCGGCAAGGAGCAATCCCAGCCTGACCCGCCGTTCCGCGATCCTGCGATACTCGACCTTCAAGGTCTCCTCGTCTTCTGTTGAGCCGGCTTGGCGCTCGCCATCCTGGGCCGCGCCGACGCCAGCCTCGTTCTGCGGTTCCGGCGCTGGAGCCGCCACCCCAGCTTCACCGGTCGCTGTTTCCGCGCTCCCCGCTTCGCCGGCGTCCGACGCTGCCTCAGAGGCTACCGCTTCCGGTTGAGCCTCCCTCGCCTTTTCCGCCTCATATTGCCGCCAGATGTTTTCGAATTCGAGCTCCACCATGCCCGGGGGGACGGCGAAATCGTAATTCTGCGCCAGCTTGTCGAGCAGCGAGCGCTTCAGCCGCAGACGCGATGCGCCCTCGTAATCGCGCTGCATCTGCTGCCGCACCTCCTGGCGCAGCTCGGCGAGGCTCTCGAGCCCGACCGCCTTGCCGAGCTCGTCGTCGATGACCAGCGGCAGCCGCTGGCGCACCTCCTTCACATCGACTTCGAACACCGCGTCCTTGCCGGCGAAATCCGGGGCCCCGTAATCCTCGGGGAACGTGACGCGGACGGTTCGGTGCTCGCCGGCGCCGGCGCCGATCAGCTGCTCCTCGAAACCGGGGATGAAGCCGCCGGAGCCCAACACGATCTGGCGGTCTTTGCCGCTGGCTCCCGGAATTTCCTGCTCGCCGCTGCGGCCCTCGATATCGACCACAATGATGTCGCCGCTCTCGGCCGGACGCTCGGCGATCTCGGTTTTGCGCTGCTGCTCGGCGATTCGCTCGATCGCACGGTCGACATCCTCATCGGGGACCTCGACGATGAGCCGCTCGATGTCGAGGTCGGCAAAGCTCGGTTCCGGGATATCCGGCAAAACCTCGAGGGACATTGTGTATTCGAGGTCGGTCCCCTCGCTGAACGAGACGACGTCGACCTTTGGCGGCAATGCCGGGCGCAGATTATGTTCGCGTATCGCGTCGGCGGAAGTGTCCTGCACGGTGCTCTCCAGCACCTCCCCGCGCACCGAATTACCGAACCGCTGGCGCAGGATCTGCATCGGAACCTTACCCGGACGGAAACCGCGCAGCTGGATCGTCCGGCCGATTTCGCCGAGCCGGCTGATGACTTTTTCCTCGAGCTCGCCAGCCGGGACAACGACGCGGAATTCGCGCTTGAGGCCTTCGGCGTTGGTTTCTGTCACTTGCATGAACGCGGGCCTGTGCTTCCCCAATCAATCCAAAAGATGGTGGTGCGGGCGGGGGGATTTGAACCCCCACGATTTCCATCGCTGGAACCTAAATCCAGTGCGTCTGCCAATTCCGCCACGCCCGCCGCTACCGCCGCCGGAGCGGCTTTCCGACCCGTCCGCGACCAGCTCTTAGCACAAACACGGCAGCCGACATAGCAGCGCACGGCAGCATCAGCCGCTGCGCGCGAGATTGCGCAGCGCAGAGGAGGCAGCGACCCGTCCTTCGCCGCGGTATGCCTCGTGGTTAGCCTCGATCTCGCCGAGACGGTACAGATAATTGACCATGATGCCGGCGGATTGCTGCAGGCCCTTTACGGAGACGTCTGCGAGCCAGTTGAGCCGCTCGACGCGCGCTCCGTTGCTGAGGTGAAAATGCGCCACCGGGTCGAGCGCCCGCCCGGAGGGAGCCCGTTCTCCGACAAGATAACGCGCGCACAGACGCAGCAGCGGTTCGCGCAACGCCCCTGCGATCCGCTGGTCGTTGTGCCAGCCCTCCTGATCGAGCACCGACAGGAGGTCGCCTCCCGGTACCTCCTCGCCCAGCGCCTCGATCGCCGTGCGTTCGGCCGGCAGCAGTAGATCGCCAGGGGCCGACCGGTCCTGGCGCTCGAGCCAGGCGCGAAAACCCGGGACCGGCGACAAGGTTGCGAAGATCTTGAGGCGCGGCAGCTCGATCGCCAGGGCATCGGCGACCCGCTTGATCAGGAAATCGCCAAAACTGATGCCCGCCAGCCCGCGCTGACAATTGGAGATCGAATAGAAGATCGCCGCATCGGCGGCCTGAGGATCGCCGATCGGGGCCGCCTCGTCGAGCAGCGCATGAACATTGCCGGCCATGCCCGAAACGAGCGCCACCTCTACAAAGATCAGCGGCTCGTCCGGCATGCGCGGATGAAAAAAGGCAAAGCAGCGGCGGTCGGCCTCGAGCCGGTTCTTCAGATCGGTCCAGCCGCGAATCTCGTGCACCGCCTCGTAGACCATCAGCTTCTCGAGCAATGCGGCCGGCGATTCCCAGGTGATGCGCTTCAGCTCGAGAAAGCCGATGTCGAACCAGTTGGCGAGCAGCCGCTTCAGATCCTCCTCGAGCCCGCTCAGCAGCGGGTCGCGCCGCCCGAGGTCGATCAGCTCGGCGCGGCGATCGACGAGGAATTTGACCCCTTCGGGAAGCGCGTTGAACTGCCGCAACAGAGTGATGCGCGGCGGCTCCAAGGCGTCGCGCAACGCGCGCTCCTCGGCAGTGCGCTGTGCTGGTTCGGCGGCCTCGATCAGCGTCTGGCATCGCCGCCGGACCTCGTCGTGGTCGACATCGAACTCACGCGCCAGCAGCTGCAGGAAGCGCTCGCGGCCGGCCGGATCGAGCGACAGATAGGTGCGGCCGAGATCGGCGGCGCGAGCGCGCGCCGTGACGCCGCCGGCGCGCCCATCCAACGAGCTCAGCATCTGCTGATGAAGCCGGCTCGCATCCTCGCCGGGGAGATCGGGACGGGGCGTCCCGCTCAGAACCCCGCGCGCGGATTCGGCGATGTCGCGCCATGCGCTGCGCAAATTGGTCAGCGTCCGGTCGAACACGCCCTCGAAAAAGCCGGCGGAAGCGGGGTCGGCGGGCATCGCAGCTCTACTGCAGTGACGGGCACCGAACGAGACGCAAAGGGCTGCGCCGCGTCAATCCAAAAACGCCAGATTAACTAAGGTGTTCCGACAATCGCGTCGGTGGTGTGAGCGAGCAAATCTTGCAATACCGGAACAACCGCGTCGATCAGATCCTCGGCAACGAGGCCCAGGCCGAAGCGGGAGGCGGCCGCACCGTGAATCCAGGCCGCAGCGGCGGCCGCCGCGAACGGGTCCATGTCCTGGGCGAGCAGCCCGAGCACGATACCGGCGAGCACATCGCCGCTGCCCGCCGTCGCCAGCTGCGGCGGCGCGTTCGCGTTGACCGCAACCCGTCCGTCGGGCGCGGCGATCACGGTGTCGGCGCCCTTGAGCAGCACCACAGCGCCGCTCTGCCGCGCCGCACGGCGCGCCCGCTCGGGCTTGTCTCCGGCCGCGTCGAACAACCGGGAAAACTCGCCGGCATGAGGGGTCATCACGCAGGGTGAGCGGATGGCCGAGAACAAGGTGCCGGGATCCTCGGCAAACGAGGTCAAGGCGTCGGCGTCGAGCACCGCGCGCTTGCCGGCGCCTAGAATCGCCAATGTCCTCGCGCGAGTTTCATCGCCAACACCGGCACCCGGGCCGATCAGCGCGGCGTTGCGCCGCTTGTCTGCAAGAAACCCCTGGAACCCCTCGATATCCGCGATTGGATGGACGATGACGCCGGTCAGTGCCGCGGCATAGATCGGGAAAGCGGCTTCCGGGGCGGCGACGGTGACCAGCCCGGCGCCGAGCCGGGCGGCGGCGCGCGCCGCCAGCCGCGCCGCGCCGGTCATCACCTCGCCGCCGGCAACGAGCGCGTGTCCGCGGTGGTATTTGTGGGTTTCGAGGCTCGGCTGGGGAAACGCGCCGAGCCACCAGTCCGGGGCATTCTCAACCGCATCCGGCGCGATCCGGTCGAGCACGGAATCGGGAATGCCGATCTGCTCGAGCACCGTCTCGCCGCAATAGCCGCGCCCTGGCAACAGCAAATGCCCGGGCTTTTTGCGGAAAAAGGTCACTGTGACGGCGGCGAGCGGCGCGATCCCCCGCACCTCGCCGCTCGCCCCGTCGATGCCGCTCGGCACGTCGATCGCGACAACCGGCAGGCGCCGTTCGCCGATCGCCTCGATGACGGCGCCTGCGATGCCGTCGACCGGCCGCGCGAGACCCGCGCCAAAAATGCCGTCGACGACGAGCCCGGCGCCGTCGAGCGCCGCCGGCGCCAGCGCCTCGACACTGCCCGGCCAGCGCGCCGCAGCCTGCGCCGCGTCACCGCGCAGCCCCGAGACGGAGCCGAGCAGCGCGAGGCGCACCGGCCAGCCGCGCTCCGCCAGAACGCGCGCCGCGACGAAACCGTCGCCGCCGTTGTTTCCCGGGCCGCAGAGCACCACGATCGGCTGCGGCGGCCATCGCCGCGAAACCGCGTCGGCGACCTTGCGGCCGGCAGTCTCCATCAGCTCGATGCCGGAGACGCCACCCGCGATCGTTTGCAGGGCATTTCATATCATTTTATTCGCCAATAAGTCAAGCGATTCCGAGGTCATAATGGCGGTTTTGTGCGATGCCGTGCAACAGCAGGAAGTTCTTTAGAAACAGATTGTGGATCTGGATGTCGTCGGTTCAAATCCGATCACTCGCCCCACTTTTTCGCTTGCATTAAAGGCGAGGCCGTATTCGGAAAGGGAATCCATAGTGGTGATCCACGAAGCAACATTTGACGCGTTGGTTGGAATGGTCCGGTCAAATCCCGAATGGAAAAGTTGGACGATGGCCAAAGAACTCCGCAAACTTGGCTTCGCGGTTCCGCGGCGGCACGATTTGCAGAAAGTCCGTTCGACACTCCGGAAGACTTTCAAAAAGAAGTGAGCGGACCCCGCGCAGCAGCTGTAGGGCGGATAGCGGGAGCATAATCCGCCGCAAACCAAGCGAGAGAAACGGCGGATGGCGCTGCGCTTATCCGCCCTACGCTACTTGGCCTATTCGGAAACCGGCTCGCAGCGGAAGCCGTCGCCCCAGCGCTTGATGTGCCCGACCGAGGGCGATGGGAAATGCATCGTGCAGCACAGGGTGGCGGTGTCGCAGTAACGTTCGAGAAAGGCGCGGCGGGTAGTTGAGGCCTGCTTCTGGTCGTAATCGACCCGCATCACGAGATCCGGATAGCGCGCCTGGATCGGCGAGTGGATCAGATCGCCGGTGAACACCGCCTGGTCGCCGCGGCGCCCGGCGCAGACCGCGAAGTGGTCGGGTGTGTGACCGGGGGTCGGAGTGAGCCTGATATGGTCATCGACGGCATGGTCGCTGGTGACGAGCTCGGCCTTTTTGGCGTCGATGATCGGCAGAACGCTGTCCCGCATCGGGTCGAGTGGGGTCTCGCGATCGATGCCCTCCCAATAGTCGAATTCTTTTTTGGAGAAGAGATATTTGGCATTGGGAAAAGTCGGGACCCAGCGGCCGTTCTCCAGACGCGTATTCCATCCGACATGGTCGCCGTGCAGATGCGTGCACATGACGATATCGATATCGTCGACGGTGAGACCGGCAGCCTTCAGCGCTTGCATCCAGTTGCTGTCGCTCTTGCGGTGCCAGGTCGGGCGATGCGGAAAAGACTTGTCGTTGCCGATGCAGGCATCCACCAGAATCGTGTGGTGCGGCGTCTTGACGACGTAAGATTGGAAGCACAGCACGGCCATGCCGGCCGGGTCGAGCGCCGCCGGTTCCATCCACGACCGGTTCTCGTCCAACAATTCCTTGCTCAGGCTCGGCAGGAACTCAAGGATCGGCGTGAACCCCGCCTCCTGCTCGACGATCCGGTGGATCGCCATGTCGTTGACCGTAAAGCTCGTGCGCATGTCGCCGGTTCTCCGCAAAGTCATTCACCCGAGCGTAGCGGCGCACCGGCGGGGTGGCAAACGGAAACGGCCGCGCCGATCCGCCGCCAGTCGTCGAGCTGCTGCGGCCACGGCCGGTTGATGACCCCGAGCGGCCCGCAATGGCCGACGGCAAACACCCGGGTACCATCCCTAGCGAGCCAATCGGAGCCGGCTGCGCGCGAAATCTGTCGCGGCGCGTCGTGCAGCGCGAAGACGTGCCGAACGGCGCGCCATCCAGCGTTGCCCATGCCCACGACGACGGGCGGCCTGAGAAACGAAACGAGCGGCAGCAGATGCCGCTCAGAGCAGGCATCCACCCAGCTCGACCGGATCGGCGAATTCATCGCCCCCTCCTTGACGCACAGAATGGAGTTGGTCAGAAAAACTGGGGTGGAGTTATCGCGCCGCGACGGGTGCCCAACCGCAAGCCGGGCCGCTCTCAAAAGCCTGTAGAGATTTACGTTGGTCTTGTTGTCCGGCTCGTCGCGCCCGCGGCACCGGACGAAATAGCCGATATTGCCGAAATCCTGACCGACCGCCAGGAGCTTCGGATTGCGATGGCCGAGCCATTGCTCCCAATGGCTAACGACGTCGGGGTCGAAGTCGAATTCGGCGCAGCTCCTGATTTTGCCGGGGCTGCGTTCGACACAGATGCGGCAGCACTTGCGCGCCGCTATGAGCTCATCAAATTCCGCCACTTTCGGCCAAGGCCCGGACCTGCTCGGCGAGCCGGCGTAGCGGGCGGTCGGCGAGGCCGAGCTGCTGGAGGTGCCCTAGCGTGTTCTCGAAGTAATCGCGGCACGTCCCGCGGCGGCCGGCCCCGGCGAGGATTCTGCGGGCGGCCTCGTCGAGCGGCAGCCTCCCGGCATAATCCGGGCAATTGCGCAGCGCGGTGAACGCCAGCGCGCGGCGCACGCTCGTTGCGGTTCGCACCGGCAGCAGGCGCGCCGCATAGACCGGGCGGCCGCTCATCTCGCGCTCCCAGACGCGCTCGAGCGCACCCCCGGCCAGCCGCAACACCGCGCCTCGGCAAGATCCACCCCGGTCGAGCCCGAGCGTCAGCCCGGGATTGGCCGGCGTCCCGCGGTAATCGTAGGAATAAAGGCAAAAGCTGCGGTGGTAGCCGCGCAGCAGAGCCGCCTCGGCATCCGCGCCGCGCATTTCGCCGTCCCACAATAAGGAGCCGTAGGCAAAAACCCAGACCGGCTCCGCTCCGTCGCGCAATGCCGCAATCTCCGCCGGCATCGGCGGCGCCGGAGTTTCTCCCAGTGCTTTCCCTCTCCGGCCCTGGGGGCGGAGAGGATCGCGGTGAGGTGGGGAAGGCCTCCGCTCCGCAACTGTGCGACTACCCACCTCACCCTCCCGGCCCCCACGGATCAAGTCCGTGGGCTGAAGGCTCACGCCGCGCCCGGGTTCCCCCTCTCCCCCGCAAGTGGGCGGAGAGGGGCCAAGGGGGGTTTGATGGGAACCAATTCGGCTGGCCTTACGCAAAGGGCGCAGCGGATGCGGCCCCAACCAGCCATGGACGGGCGCTCCTCCGGCTTGACGAACATCAGATGGCCGCGGTGCTTTTGAGATAATGGGCCCCCGCGGCGTGAATTTGCGGGCCCGCTCGACATACCCCGCCACGCACTCGGCGCCGGTTCGAATCGGACGCCTCTCCGTGTCTCTGTGGTGCAACCTTTTATTTAGCGCTTCGAGAACTGGAAGCTGCGGCGGGCTTTGGCTTTGCCGTATTTTTTGCGTTCGACGACGCGGCTGTCGCGGGTCAGAAATCCCTGGCTCTTCAACAAGGGGCGCAGGCCCGGCTCGTAGCGGGTCAGGGCTTGGCTGATGCCGTGGCGCACCGCGCCGGCCTGGCCGGAGAGGCCGCCGCCCTTGACTGTGCACCACACATCGAACTGGCCGAGCCGGTTGGTCGCGACGAGCGGCTGGTTGATCAGCATGCGCAGCACCGGCCGCGCGAAATAGACCGGGCTCTCGCG
>VAZT01000718.1 GCA_005884825.1 Alphaproteobacteria bacterium | reverse complement strand
TTGCGGTCGGCGCGGTATAGAAGATGCTCACGTTATGCTTGTCGACGACCTGCCAGAACCGGGAGGGGTCGGGGTAATTGGGCACGCCCTCGAAGATCAACGTGGTTGCGCCGTTGGCGAGTGGTCCGTACACGATGTAGCTGTGCCCGGTGACCCAACCGACATCGGCGGTGCACCAATAGACTTCGCCCTCACGATAGTCGAACACGTATTCGTGCGTCATCGCAGTATAGACGAGGTAGCCGCCGGTGGTGTGCAGTACCCCTTTCGGCTGTCCGGTCGAGCCCGAAGTATAGAGGATGAAGAGCGGGTCCTCAGCCGACATTTCCTCTGCCGGGCAATCGGGCGAGGCGGCGGCGCAGACTTCGTGATACCAGAGGTCGCGGCCCTCTACCCAGTCGATATTGCCGCCGGTGTGGCGGACGACGATGACGTCGCGCACTTCCGGGCAATGAACCAGGGCGTTGTCGGCATTGCGCTTGAGCGGCACCGACCGGCCACCGCGCCGTCCTTCGTCGGCAGTGATCAGCACCGTCGAACGACAATCGCGAATGCGTCCCGCCAGGCTGTCGGGGGAAAAGCCGCCGAAGACAACCGAATGGATCGCGCCGATGCGGGCGCAAGCGAGCATCGCCACCGCGATCTCGGGGATCATCGGCAGATAGATCGTGACGCGGTCGCCCTTCTGGACGCCCCGTGCCTTCAGCGCGTTCGCGAGCCGGCACACCGCCTCGTGCAGCTCGCGGTAGGTGACCCGGCGATCCTCGCCCGGGTCGTCGCCCTCCCAGAGGATCGCGGTTTGCTCGGCACGCCTTGGCAAATGGCGATCGATGCAGTTGTAAGACGCGTTGAGGGTCCCGTCTTCGAACCAAGCGATGTGCACATCGCGCTCGAACGCAGCGTTCCGCACCTTCGTAAATGGTTTGATCCAATCGATGCGCTTGCCGTGCTCGGCCCAAAATCGGTCGGGGTCGTCGAGCGATTGCTCGTGTTTCCTCCTCGGCTGCCGGCGCTGACCTCGCGTCGGACTGTCTGTCGAGGATATTCCCGCCCACTAAGCGCTTACAATACCCGTCGCGCGGCTCGGCCCCTCAATGCCCGGCGCCGGTGCGCGTCGCGAGCAAGGCCGCCTGCGTCCGGTTGGCGACTTTGAGGCGCCGGATGATTTGCTTCACATGCGCCTTGACCGTGCTTTCTGACATCTTGAGCGCGGCTGCGATCAGCTTGTTCGCTTTGCCCTCGGCGATCAGCGCTAGGACATCGCACTGACGGGGCGTCAGCCCGCGCCATGGCGCTCGCTCGGCCGCCGGGGCAGCCTCGGTCAATGACAGCGGCACGTAAGTGCCTCCGGTCCGGACCCGATCGAGCGCGCCCCTCAACACCTTGAGACTATGGCTCGCCGGCAAGAAACCGCGTGCGCCGGCGCGCAGGATCATTTGGGCCCGGTCCGGGTCGTCGCACTCTGCGGCGACGAGGATCGGCGTTTGGGGGACCGCTGCGGCCAGAGAGGCAATGTCGAGCAGATTGATTTGCGAACACGTCGAGCCACCGAGGAGGATCACATCAAACTCCTCGCCGTTCAGTACCCGCTGTATCAGCTCGGAAACCGTCGTGACGTCCGCGACCCGCCAACGCCTCGGCTGGATGCTGAGGGCCAGCTTGAGGCAGTCGGACCTCAATCGGCTCTGGTCGACAATGGCGAGGTGTCGGCGAACGGCGCCGGGAAATCCGGCGACTACGCTGTGCGAGAGTCTTGCCGCAGGTTCAACATAATAAGCCATCATGTCAGCGCTTTCCGTGAGTGCTTGCTTTTGTGAGGTTAGATTGCGAAAGAATGACTTCGTTGCTGAAGTGCAAGCGGTAAATTTTTGTAAATTTAATGTAACAGATCGTAAATAGGACGGAAATTTGACGATCAACGGTTTTTGGCGTCTTCAGTATCAGGAGGAACGCCTGTCATTTTGCACAGCACAGACCATTCTTTGTCTGTAATTGGACACACAGATAGTCGCGATTGCTTCAGCAGTGACAGATCAGACAGATCGGGATTGGCTCTCATCGCCTTCAGGCCGACCGGGACCGCTGCGGGCATCACGGGCTCAATGTCGATCATGCCAAGCTTGCCGCCCTTATCGGCGGGATCAGGGTAGAACGTTCTGACTACCTTCGCGACCCCAACTATCTCTTTGCCCTCGTTCGAATGGTAGAAGAAGGCGCGGTCGCCGAGCTTCATCGCCCGCAAATTGTTCAGCGCCTGCGGATTGCGCACGCCGTCCCAATTGGTGCGGCCATCCGCGACCAACCGTTCCCAGGAATAACTCGATGGTTCCGATTTGAGCAGCCAGTAAGCCATGAACGTCCCTTTCCCGCCGTTCAGTGGAGCAGAGGGTAATCGGCCTGGTCTTCGTAAACCGAGCCGGACTTGGTCTGAAAGCTCGCGATCAAGCTGAAACCTTCGACCCGGAGGGGGTCGGCGCGAAACTGCGCATGGGCAACCAGAAACTCGTGCAACTTGTCGAGCGGCGGGTCGCGAAGCCGCGCCAGAGTGACGTGAGGCGAAAACTTGCGCGGCTCCGGCGACAAGCCGATACGGATCAGCGCCTGCTCGACTTTGTCGCGCAACCCGGCGAGTTCGGGACTGCGCTCGACGCCGGCCCATAGACTGCGCGGCTTTTCCCCGCCGAAGACGCCTGTCCCGGCAATCTGCAACGTGAAGCGGCGCGCCCGCAGCCGTGAGAGCGCATCGTCAACATCGGCCGCGACATCCTCACCGATTTCGCCGATGAACCGCAGGGTCAAATGAAAATTGCCGGGGTCGACCCATTTCGCACCCGGCAACCCCGAGCACAGCAGCGACAGCCGCAGCTTGAGTTCCGGCGGGAAGCCGATTCCGACAAAGAGACGCAGCATGCCATCCGCCCACAGCTCCCGGTCAGCCCACCTCAAGTAAACAGCGTGAGCACGCCGGTATGGCCATAGAGGCGATCGCGCGAGATCTCGCCATTGGCGAAAAACCCGATCAAAGGAAATTCGCCGAGCCCCTCGCGGATGAGCGCGGTTTCCACTCCGGGCTCCCCGAACAATGCGGCGCCCCGCGCAACGCAACTGATATAGATTCCCGCCTTCGGAGGGCCGCTGAGCCGTCCGGCGAGTTGGCTCACCATGCGGACCATGTCGCGCCGCGCGCTCTCGGGGTCGCGGCGGCAGAACACGATCGGATCGCCCGCCGCAATCTCTTCACCCAATACCAGCCAGCCCCGGCCCGGGTCGATCGCCATCAGATTGCGAACGAGATAATCCCCGGTATCCGAGCCGGGCACGGGCAGCCCCGCGAAAATCAGTCCGCC
>VAZT01000717.1 GCA_005884825.1 Alphaproteobacteria bacterium | reverse complement strand
CTTGTAGACGCGTTTGATGCGGAGCTGATGCCGTTTCATTTGCTGTCTGCGGCGATGACCAACTTTAAAGAGCCTGCAGTCGCGCGAGTGTCGCCGGATCGAATTGGCCGCTGAAATACTTTTTTAGCGCGTCGATGAAGACCCCATTGTCGGGTGCGGCGCGGGCGAACAGGGTCATCGAAGAGCGGAACTTCAGATCATCGGGATAGCCAAAGATCTGTTCGATTGGGCGCCCTTCGACCAGATTCACCAGCCTGGTGCATTCGCGGAGCCGCGGGCCGAGGATCGGGTGCGCTACATAGGCGGCGGCTTCCGCCAGAGATGAAATGGCGAATTTGCGGGCCAGGGGACTGGAACCCAAACCCTCGATTTGCGGGAAGACGAACCACATCCAGTGGCTTTTCTTGCGGCCGTCCCGCAATTCGGAGCAGACCGTGTCGTAGACCGGGTTCTGGGCATCGACAAATCGTTGGAGGTCGTAAGGGTCGCTCATCGGGTTCTCCGAAACGCTGATGCCGGCGAAAGGCGTTTCAACCGGTAGCCGGCTGCACTATCGTGACGCTCCGCGGTTTTGAGAAGGAACACTGAGCGATGGATGGAGCAGGCGCAGCGCCGAATTGTCTCGACGGCGTCCGGGTTCTCGACCTCTCGCAATTCGAGGCCGGGCCGTCCTGCACCGAGGCTCTCGCCTGGCTGGGCGCCGAGGTCGTCAAGGTGGAAAACCCGAAGGGCGGGGAGCCCGGCCGCACCCTCGGCTCGGGGCCGCAGCCCGGCGCCGACGCCTATTATTTCATGATCTACAACGCCAATAAGAAATCCGCCACGGTCGACCTCAAATCCGAGCGCGGCCTGCAATTGGTCAAGGAGATGGCGAAGCGCGCGGATGTGTTTGTCGAGAATTTCGCCCCCGGCGCGATCGAGCGGCTGGGGCTCGGCTGGGAGGTATTGCACGCCCTCAACCCGCGCCTGGTCTATGCGCAGGTGAAGGGTTTCGGCGAGGGCGGCCCGTACGAGAACAACCTCGCCTTTGACATGATCGCGCAGGCCTGCGGCGGCACGATGGCGATCACCGGCGAGCGCGACGGACGGCCGTGCAAGCCGGGGCCTACATTGGGCGACACCGGCACCGGTATGCTGTTGGCGATCGGCATCCTGGGAGCGCTCTACCAGCGCCACACCACCGGCAAAGGACGCCGGCTGCAGATCGCGATGCAGGACGCCCAATTGCAATACACCCGCGGCGGTCTATGTCTTCACCAGCCCCGCCAACCCCGAGCACTGGCTGCGGCTGCTGAAGGTCATCGGGCGGGAGGATCTGATCGAGGATCCGCGCTTTGCGACCCGCGAGGCGCGCGGCCAGCATGAAGCCGAAATCGACCAAATCCTTTCCGACTGGACGCGGCGGCACGAAAAGCACGAGGCAATGCGCCTGATCGGCGCCGCCGGCGTTCCGGCCGGAGCGGTGCTCGACACCGGCGATTTGTTGGGTGAAAGCAGCTTCGCGAAACGCGGCATCATCCAGACGATGCGGCACCCGAATGGCGAGCTGCGCATGCCGACTTTCCCGGTGCGCTTCGACGGCGCCCCGGCCCCGGTCAAGCCGGCGCCGCTCCTCGGCGAGCACACCGCCGGCGTGTTCGGCGAATGGCTCGGGATGAGCGCCGATGATTTCGCGATGCTGCGCGCGGAGGGCGTCGTGTGAACATGCTTTTTCTGTGACAAACCCGACTGTCAGAAAGGGGGGGAAGCAATGCCGAATTTTTGTGTCGGCCCGGTCGAAAAATTCGCCGATGTCAGCGGCACGCCGCAGGGTCAGTTTCTCGAAGGCGGCGCGTTCGATACGCAGGGCAATTGGTGGTTCGTGGCGATCGGCAGCGGGTGGGTGTCGTATCTGACCGCGGACGGCAAGCTCGTCTCGGTCTTCAACTGCAACCCGCCGCCCGAGCTGGGTCAGACCTGCGAACCGCAGGGCACCCGCTGGTTCGAGGGCAAGCTCTACCTGACCACTCGCCATCGCGGCATCCTGGTCTATGACCCGCAGTCGAAGGAGCTGAAGACGCTCGTCTATACCTACCGCAACCAATTGTTCAAAGGCCCCAACGACCTCGATTTCGATGCCGAGGGGAACCTGTACTTCACCGATCCGTGGGCGACCGGTCCGGGGCCCAATGCAAGCGACCGGACCGGCGCTATCTACCAATATTCACGCGACGGCGTTCTGCGCAAGGTGATGGACGGCGGGTTATTCCCGAACGGGATCGCCGTGTCGCCGGACGACGCCGTGCTCGCAATCGGGGACTTCAATGCGGGGCGTATGTGGTATGCCGCCTTTACCAACGGTCCGACAATGGGTTGTCCCCAATGCACCAAGGATCCGCTCCATCTGACCTTTGCCGGCGTCAAGGCCGGCACCTATGTCCCCGGAAACGGCGGCCCGGACGGCATCCACTACGACGTGAAGGGTAATTTGTGGGCGGCGATGGCGCGGCTGGGCGGCATCATCGAAATCGATCCGCGCGGCATCATTCTCGGTTTCGTGCCGATCCCCAACGGCGACACAGCAACAACCAATTTCGCGTTCGGCGGCCCCGACAATCAGTCGATTTACTTGGAGGGGGCGACCAGCGGGACCTTCTGGCGCTTCAAGACGCCCAATCCCGGGCTGATCGGGCCGGGCGGCGTTCGTCTGCCGGCGCAACCTTGAAGGCAATCTCGAGATGAGCAACCAAACGGAAATCGACGGGCTGCGCCGCCAGCTGGCTTTGGCGATTCAGGCGCACTGGAAGCTGTTCCTGGCCCAGGGCATCCTTATGATGGTGCTCGGGTTCTTGGCGGTTGCCGAGCCCAATGTTGCGACAGTGGCGGTAGCGCTCTTTGTCGGATGGTTGTTTTTTATTGCAGGAATTTTTCGGGCCGCCTCGGCGTGGCATTCGCGGCAGATGCCGGGTTTCGCCTGGTCGATGCTGACCGCCCTGCTGTCGGTAGTACTCGGCCTGATATTGATCCTGCGGCCATTGGCCGGTGTGCTGACCCTGACGATGGTGCTGGTCGCCTTCTTTATCGTCGAGGGGATCGCCTCGATCCT
>VAZT01000715.1 GCA_005884825.1 Alphaproteobacteria bacterium | reverse complement strand
ACATGTTACATAGGAGGCGGCAATGGGAAGTGGACCATCTGGGCTGATTTCAGCTTTTCCAACCGCGCCGTCTCCTGTGCCGCGATGTAATCGCGGTAGGCCGCGCGGTCTGAATCGGCCACTGTGGCCTGGGTTGGAACAGCACACACGGTCGGGCAGCGAGTGACCCCTCTGGTGCTCAAATAGGCGGCAACCGCTGCTTCGTAATCGGCTTCCGACATCGCGAATTCCCTCGTTGGGTGAACGATGCCCTCAGATTGCGCGAGGCCGGTTAATGATGGGTTTAGAGCAATACCTCTAAAAAAGTTTTAGAAAAGCCGGGGAACCCGTTCGACTCGGCTGGCGTTTCGCACGTTTCTCGACGATATATGCGAGGTGGGGGGATTAGCCGGGCGAGGTTGGACCTTGGTCCATCCCGATTGCACAGTGAGATTTTGGGGCGTGCGCGGCAGCATAGCCTGCCCAGGGCCCGACACCGTCCGTTATGGCGGCAACACCTCTTGCGTAGAGATCCGCTGTGGCGACCATCTGATGGTCTTCGACGGCGGCACCGGGCTGCGCTTGCTGGGCAACGAGCTGATCGCCTCCGGCCGGCCCGCCGAGCTCGATCTCTTCTATAGTCACACCCATTTCGACCACATCTGCGGATTGCCGTTCTTTGCGCCGTGCTATGACGCGCGCAGCAATATGCGCATCTGGGCGGGGCATCTGAACGGCAACAAGGGCATCGAGGCGGTGCTCAACAAGATGATGATCGCGCCGCTGTTCCCGATCCCGATGGGCATCTTCACGGCCAAGATGAAATTCATCGATTTCGCCGCCGGCGAAGTGCTGACCCCGCATCCTGGTATCGTGCTTCGGACGGGCCCGCTGAACCACCCGAACGGCGCCACCGGCTATCGTATCGAGTACGCGGGAAAGGTCGTGGCCTACATCACCGATACCGAACATCGCCCGGGCGGACGCGACCCCAACGTCCTCGCACTCATCAAAGGTGCCGAGGTGATGATCTACGACGGCTCCTATACCGACGCCGAGTATTCCGCCCACAAGGATTGGGGCCATTCGACCTGGGAGGAAGGCGTGCGTCTCGCCGATGCGGCGGGTGTGAAGACCCTGGTCATTTTTCACCACGATCCCGGCCACGACGACGACTTCATGGACCAGGTCGCCGCCGACGCGGCGGCGGCCCGGCCCGGCACCATCGTGGCGCAGGAAGGTCTCGTGCTGCGGCCGTGACAAGCTGCTGGCGGGTCTACCGGTTAGGGGATGCCTGATCCGTTTCGCGTCGAAGTCGCCCCTTCGCAACAGGTCACGGCGTCGTTACGTTCAACTTTCTGTACAGCGAGCACCGCCGTCGCATTCCCGATCCGAATGCCCGGTTGGAAAGCTGCTGGCGCGCCGTCATCGAGGCAGCGCGAGGCCGGATCGCCTCAGACCACAAACTGGCGATCGGCGGCAAGTCGATGGGCGGGCGTATCGCGTCTCAGGTCGCTGCGGACCGCGCAGGCGATCTGGCTGGGCTGGTGTTTCTCGGCTATCCCTTGCACCCGCCCGGAAGGCCCGACCGGCTGCGCTCAGCCCACCTGCAAGATGTGAAGGCTCCCATGCTGTTTGTGCAAGGCTCCCGCGATGCCTTCGGCACCCCCGCCGAGCTGCGGCCGATCACCACCCAGCTCGAGCCGCCCGCTGATCTGTTCGTGGTCGAAGGCGGCGACCATTCGTTCAAGGTTTCGAAGAGCGCCGGGGTCAAGCAACAGGACGTCTATCGCGCCATCCAGGATCGAATCGAAACCTGGCTGCGGATGATTGTGTCCAGCCGAGGATAAAAGCGTCAGGACAGCGCGATGAGGGAGGACGGGACGGCACCGCGGAGGAGGGCCTTGCGGGCCTCCCATTGAGTCGCGGGTTCGAAGGTTTCCAGGAATTGCGTCTCGCCCCCGGCGAATAGCGCGACCGGCAGACCGTCGCGATAAAGGAGGCGGTTGCCGGTCAACGCGGCGAGCTTCGGCCCCGGGGTCAGGATGCCGACCAGATTCAGCGGGTCGGCGCCGGAGAGCGAGACCCAGCTGCCCGAGGGCGGCTTGCGGCGAACCTCGCGCAACATCCCCACGGCCTCCGCGAGCGCGAATTGCTCACCGGAGAACCCCGCCACAAACCGGCCGCCGCGGATCTCGCCGCGCGCCTCGAGCCGGCGATAGGCGCGGAGCAGATCACGCCACGGCGGAAGCCACGGCGCCTCGCGCTCGATCAGGCGCCAGAAGACGACGCCATAACGCAACAGCAATGTCCGCGCGAGATGCTCGACCGCCTCGGGTCTGGCTTGCATCTGAGGCCGGGGCCGGCGCGCAAGCGCCCACCGGCCCGCGCTTTCCATGCCGAACATCGTCGTGCGGCGCCGCCCTCCGGCGGCGGGTTTGCGCAGCAAAGCGCGCAACCCGGCAAAGCTGTCCGAAGTGACGATGCCGAGCGCCACCAGCTCGCCGAGCGCCTCCTCGACCTGCGGACGCAACAGGCCGGTGCCTTCGACCAGCTCGTCGAAGAACGAGGCGCCGTATTGGCGGATAAAGTCGACGACGGTCTGCGCTCGGGAACTCGGACGGACCGGTTCTTCGACTGCTGACAGCGATGTCCAAAGCCCCGCATGGCGCCGCGCCAGCAGAGCGATCGGAGTCGTCCGGACGGGGCTCGCGCTGCGTTCGCCGCCGTTGCGCGGCCGGAGGCGAGCCCAGGCGATCCGTCCGGCCAGACACTGATCATCCAGCCAGGAAGGCTCGTAGGAGTCGAGGCGCGCCGGCAGGATCTCGGTCTCCCAGGCGCCGGCCGGGGCCTCGAAGCCTTCGAGTTGCCGCACCAATATCTCCAAGGCGTCCGGTCCCTCCATGCGGGTATCCGGCGTCACCCGGTGCCAGCCGAGCAGGAAGCGCAGAAAATCGCGGGCGGCGACCGGCTGGATCTCGGCGCGCAGCCGGTTGACCGTGTACCGGTGAATCCTTGCGAGCAGACGGCGTTCGCACCATTCCTCGGCGTCCGCGCCGGGCGTAAAGCGCCCGCGCATCGCGAAGCCCTCGGTTTCGAGTGCCGTGAGCGCCGCCGAGATTTCCGTCGGCTCGATACGGATCGAGCTTTGCATTGGGCCAGAGCACCCGGAATTGCGGCAACCGCTCGACGGCGATCCATAGCTCAGCCCGCGACTCCTGCCCCGGCCTAAAGGTCGTCATCACCGGGCTCGACCCGGTGATCCACGTCTCCTCGGACCTGCCGGAAAACGCGTCGGGCTCGTGGATGGCCGGATCAAGTCCGGCCATGACGGCTTTCGGTGCGGGGATGACCACCGCCACTCGTCTTTCACGGGCGAGCTGGGCGTACCAGTCCCGCCATCCCGGCTGCACTTCTCCTGCGTCGAGAAATCCGAGCCAGGCCAGCGCGTCGTGCAGTTCGTCGGGGTTCGCCGGGTCGGGCCACGCCTCGGCGCGCACGCGCGCGATGGCTTCGGGGTCGAGCCGGCCGATGTCGCGGGCCTCCTCGGGCGCGAGCCAGCGCCGGCTCATGACGGCCTGGGTGCGGCGCTCCTCGAGCGGGGCGTCGTCGAGATAGGCGTAGGGCCGGGCGGACAGGACTTCGAGCGCGAGGGGCGAGGGCTCGGTCAGGTCGCGCGCAACGACCCGGATTTCACCCGCCTCGAGCCGCGCGAGCAGCCGCTCGAGACCTGCGATGTCCATCGCCTCGCCGAGGCAATCGGCGATCGTTTGGCGGATCAGCGGATGGTCCGGGATCTCACGCTCGCCGACCAGATTTTCGGCGCATGCAACCTGGTCGGGAAAGATCGCTGCGATCAGGTCTTCGGCAGCCATGCGGGCGAGCTGCGGCGGGACCTTCTTGCCGCCGCGGAAGCGCGGCAGCGCCAACGAAACCCCGGCCACCCAACGCCAGCGGGTGATGAACATCGGTGCGTCGAGCAGCGCTTCGATCAACAGCCGTCGGATACTCGCCGAATGCAGGTAGCGCGGAACCTCGGCAAGATCGAAGCTGTGCGCCCGGGTCAGCGACAGCACGATGTTGTCTTCGGTCGCCGCCGCCTGCAGCTCGAAATTGAATTTGCGGCAAAACCGCTTGCGCAGCGCCAGCCCCCAGGCACGGTTGAGGCGGCTGCCATAGGGCGAATGGATGACCAGCTGCATGCCGCCGACTTCGTCGAAGAAGCGCTCGATGACCAGCCTATCCTGGGTCGGTAAAACCCCCAGCGCGGCGTGACCCGAGGCCAGATATTCGACGATTTGCTCTGCCGCGGGCTCGGCGATGCCGGCCTCGTCCCGCAGCCAGGAAAGGGCATTTTCGCCGGGCAAGCGGGCGGCAAATTCGGTGCGCAGGCGAGAGACGGAGTGCGACAGCTCGTCGGTGCGGCCGGGCGCTTCGCCGAGCCAGAACGGAATATTCGGCGCCATGCCCTGCGCGTCCTCGACCCGCACCGTGCCGCGCTCGACCCGCAGGATGCGGTAGGCGGTATTGCCGAGCTGGAAGATGTCGCCGGCCATGCTCTCGACCGCGAAATCCTCGTTGACCGTGCCGATTATCTGATTCTCGGGCTCGAGCAGCACCTGATAGTCCGCATTGTCCGGGATCGTGCCCCCGGAGGTCAGCGCGGTCAGCCGAGCGCCGCGCCGGCCGCGCAGCTTGTGGTTGACCGCATCGTAGTGGATGAGGGCCCCGCGCCGGCCGCGGCGAGTGCTGAACCCGTCGGCCAGCATCGCGATCACTGCGTTGAAATCCTCGCGCGGCAGAGCGCGGAAGGGCCAAGCACGGCGGCTCAGCGCGTAGAGCCCGTCCTCGTCCCATTCCTGCGCCGCGACTTCGGCGACGATCTGCTGTGCCAGCACATCGAGCGGCTGCTCCGGGAGCGTCAGCCGATCGAGCTCGCCGCGGCGCACACTGTCGAGCAGCGCCGCGCACTCGACGAGCTCGTCGCGCGACAGCGGGAAGAGGCGGCCCTTCGGCGTGCCGGCGACCGCATGTCCCGAACGCCCGACCCGCTGCAGGAAGCTCGCGATCGAGCGCGGCGAGCCGAGCTGGCACACCAAATCGACATCGCCGATATCGATGCCGAGCTCGAGCGAAGCGGTCGCGACCAATGCCTTCAGTGCACCGGCTTTCAGCCGCTGTTCGGCCTCGAAGCGCTGCTCCTTGGCGAGGCTGCCGTGATGCGCGGTGACGCGGTCGGCGCCGACCCGTTCCGATAATTGCCGAGTCACCCGCTCGGCGAGGCGGCGGGTATTGACAAAAACCAGCGTCGTGCGATGGGCTTCGATCAGCTCGGCCAAACGGTCGTAAACCTGCTGCCAGACTTCGCCGGACATCACGGCTTCGAGCGGCGAGGAAGGAACTTCGAGTGCGAGGTCGCGCGCTCGGCGATGGCCGGTGTCGATGATCCGGCACTCGGCATCGGGCCCGACAAGAAATCGCGCGACCGCCTCGATCGGCTTCTGTGNNGCGCTTGTTCGGCGCCACCGCATGAATCTCGTCGACGATGACCGTCCGCGTCGTTGCCAACATTTTGCGACCGGATTGGGAGCCGAGCATGATGTACAGCGATTCCGGCGTGGTCACGACGATGTGCGGTGGAAACCGGCGCATACGCTCCCGCTCGCCGGGCGCCGTGTCGCCGGTGCGCACCCAGGTGCGGATCTCCACCTCCGGCAGCCCGCGCCGCTTCAAGGCCTCGCGGATGCCGGCGAGCGGGGCTTCGAGGTTGCGCTGAATGTCGTTCGACAGTGCCTTCAACGGCGAGACGTAGACGATCTGCGTCCCGTCCGCGAGACCGCCGTTCACCCCCTGTCGGACCAGGGCATCGATTGCGGCGAGAAAGGCGGCAAGCGTCTTGCCCGACCCGGTCGGAGCGGCAATCAAGGTGTGCTGGCCCGCTTGGATCGCCGGCCATGCTTCGGCTTGCGCGGCGGTCGGCGCGGCAAAGCTGCGCTCAAACCATTCGGCGACTGAGGGATGAAAGAGAAGGGACGGGTTCACGCTGGCATCGCTCACCGGGTGCAATCGGGTCATGGTGGCCCGCCCGACGCCCGGGTAATCAGGCCTGATCCATCATAATATGATATGGTGAGCCCGTCCGCATTCGAACCCGGCGTACTGATCGGCTTCCATCGTGAGCGAGGCGCAGGAGATCGTGAACAACGCGTTGGGCTAGGACTGAAACGGCTGGCTCTCTTTGGGCGGCACCTCAGTCAGGGTTTAACCGTGGCGCTGATGTGAGCCTTCAAGGACCCTGTTCGTCAGTCTTTGG
>VAZT01000226.1 GCA_005884825.1 Alphaproteobacteria bacterium | reverse complement strand
TCGGCGAAGCCGGTCGCCTTGGCACCGTTTAATGTCGCGATCTCGAGCGCCTCGTAGGCGCTCAATGCGGGCGTTGCGAGATCGAAGGTGTGGAGGCGATGCACCTTATGCATCATCCGCAGCTCCATTACCGCGTCCTCGTCGTCATTGATGGTCTTGTCATCGAGCCCCATGGCGACATTGACCCCGGCAGCGCGCAGCGGCATGACCGGCGTGATGCCATTGCGCATGTGAAAATTGCAGCTCGGATGGCTGGTGACGGAAACCTTGCGGCGCCCCATCAGTTCTATCTCGGCCTCGGTCACATGGATCGCATGGCCATAAACGACATTGCGCTCCACCAGACCGAGATCATCGAGCCAGAATACCGTCGGCTTTCCGTGCCGGCGCAAGCCATAGGCCTTGTGCACCGGCGACTGCAACAAGTGCATGTGAATCATCACGCCGCCGCGCTCGTCCGCTTCGCCGCGCACGCGCCGCAGGAACGCCTCGCTGGCGCCATGCGCCCAGCACGGCGCCAGCAATATTCGTGTGTCGTCATTGTTGTAGGTATTGTAGAGCTCATCGAAGAGGCGGAAATACGAGTCCGCCAGCAGCTCCTTGTCGAAGAAGACGAGCGGGCCGGCTGCGGCCCTCAGATCGGGCGGGAGCGTCTCGACAAATTCCTCTCCGCCCATCGCGAGCTTGCTCTCATCGCGCACGCCCGGCGAGAAGGCGAGCCTGATCCCAGTCGACAGATACGTCCTGATCGCAATGTGCGCGCGTCTGGCGCCTTCGACGCCGTCATCGTCGAAACCGTTGTGGTGCAGCAACGTGCAGCCGCTGCGGAGGTGGCGCAGCGCACAGACCGCCGCGGTCAGCTCGGGTGGCAGGATCGGCATGTACGCCCAGTCGAAAAGAGCGTTCTCGAGAAAATCGTTGCGCACACCTTTTTGGATTGGCGAGAGGCCGCGTCCATGGCTATGGGCGTCTACCAGACCGGGCATCAGCAACTGGCTGCCATCGCCAAGGACGCGCGCCCCGGGATATTTGGGCGCAATGGCAGCGAACGATCCATTCTCCCTGACCGTGCCGTCCGTGATCGCAACTGCCCCAGCCGGGATCACACCGGACGGTCCGAGGCGCGGATCGGTTATTGCATACGCACCCCGCATGATAATGGTCTCAGTCATGGTCTTGCACTCTTGCAACTCCGCGCCCGCGGACGCGGGCGGACGAGCATTATTAGCGCGATCCGGGCCGAGGACGGCGTGAGAATTCCGCGCTAATGCAATTTGACCTGCGGCTCCGCGCGCCGGGAAAGTCCGCGCCCCAGCGAGCCGAGGAATACCTTGACGCCGCCGTGCAGGGCATATTCGTGCATCTTGTAAAGGGAGCGATACATCAGCCGCGCCAAATATCCCTCGATGAAGATGTTCTTGCCAACCAGAAAGCCCATCAGGCTGCCGATGGTGCTGTATTTGCCGAGCGAGACGAGCGAACCGAAGTCGCGGTAGACGAAAGGCTCGAGCTTCTGTCCCGCGAGCCGGCGGCGCAGCTGCTTGACGAGATGCGCGGCCTGTTGATGAGCCGCCTGAGCACGCGGCGGCACCGGCGTCGCGTGCCCTTCGCGTGGACATGCCGCGCAGTCGCCGACGGCGAAAATGTCGGGATCGGCGCTCGTCTGCAACGTCGGCGTGACGACCAGCTGGTTGCTGCGGTTGACATCGAGCCCGTCGAGGTTGCGGAGGAACTCCGGCCCCTTGACGCCGGCTGCCCACACCACGAGCTCGGAGGGGATGAACTCGCCGCTCGCCAGGCACACGCCTTCGGCCCGCACCTCGCTCACCTTCGCGCTCGTACGGACTTCGACACCGAGATCGGCGAGCAAGCGGAGCGTCGCCTCCGAAATACGCTCAGGCAAGGCCGGCAGGATGCGGTCGGCCGCTTCGATCAGAATAATGCGGATGTCCTTCTCGGGATCGACCCGGTCGAGGCCATAGGCCACGACTTCGCGCACGGTGCGATGGAGCTCGGCCGCAAGCTCCGTGCCGGTGGCGCCAGCGCCGATGATCGCGACATGCAGCTGACCAGGCTGCACCGGCTTGTCTTGCGCGTGCGCGCGGATGCAGGCGTTGACCACGCGGCGATTGAAACGCATCGCCTGCTCCGGCGTCTCCAGTGGCACGGCGTATTGCGCGACACCCGGCGTGCCGAAGTCGTTCGTGACACTGCCGACCGCGATGACCAGCGTATCGTAACGGAACGCCCGAGGCGGCGTGATCTCCCGTCCTTCCTGGTCTTGCGTGGCGGCGACCCACACCTCCTTCTTTTTACGATCGAGCCCGATCATCTCGCCAAAGCGATAACGGAAGTGATGCCAGTGTGCTTGCGCGAGGTAATTGAGCTCGTGCCCGCCCGGATCCATGCTGCCCGCCGCAATGGCATGCAGTAGCGGTTTCCAGAGATGGGTACGGCTCTTCTCGATGAGGGTGATCCGCGCCGTGCCGCGCCGGCCGAGGGTATCGCCGAGACGGGTGACGAGCTCGAGACCCGCCGCGCCGCCGCCTACAACCCTGATATGATGGAGACCGGCTTCCCGGTTTTGCACAGGATCGGGTATCGGCGCCTTCGTCGAGACATCGAGCGGGATGGATTTGTCATCGGGCATGCGGCGTTCCCAGTGCTGTCGCGATCACTCTAAGCAGATCGACGCGCCCGAGTCCCTCGCCGGCCATTCCCTCGGGAGACTGGGATGCCTTGCTTGAGGAGCCGCTATTCGGCCGCGATCACGGCCGGCTCGACGCGAGCGGCGCAGAATTTGAATTCGGGGATTTTGCCGAACGGGTCGAGCTGCGGGTTGGTAAGCACGTTGGCGGCGGCTTCGGCGTAGCAGAACGGGATGAACACCTGGCCCGGGGCGACGGCGCTGTCGCTGCGCGCCTTGAGTTCGATCGTGCCGCGCCTGGTGGTGACGCGGACGCGGTCGCCGGCGGCGATGCCGAGCCGGCGCAATTCGGCCGGGGCGAAGCTCGCCACCGCCTCCGGCTCCAGCTCGTCGAGCACGCTCGCCCGCCGGGTCATCGCGCCGGTATGCCAGTGCTCGAGCTGTCGGCCGGTGGTCAGCACCATCGGGTATTCGTCATCGGGCTCCTCGGCCGGCGGCACGATCGCTGCTGGAACGAGGCGGCCGCGGCCGGACGCGGTCGGAAACCCGTCGCCAAAGACGATGTCGTGCCCCGGCTCGGTCTCCGAATCGCAGGGATAGGTCACCGAATGCTCGCGTTCGAGGCGTTCCCAAGTAATCCCGTTGAGTGACGGCATCGCGAGCTTCATCTCGGCGAAGACGTCGCGCGGATGAGTGTAGGACCAGTCGAGCCCGATGCGGCGCGCGATCTCCTGGATGATCCACCAATCCTGCCGCGCATTGCCGGGCAACGGCAGCGCGGTGCGGCCGAGCTGGACCTGACGGTTGGTGTTGGTGACCGTGCCGTCCTTCTCCGGCCAGGCCGAGGCCGGCAACACGACATCGGCGTATTTCGCGGTTTCGGTCAGGAACAGGTCCTGAACGACGAGGTGTTCGAGCTTGGCGAGCGCTTCACGGGCGTGCGTGACGTCCGGATCCGACATCGCCGGGTTCTCGCCCATGATGTACATGCCGTTGATCTCGCCGGCATGGATCGCGTCCATGATCTCGACGACCGTCAGTCCGGGCTTGTCGTCGAGCCCGGCCTGCCACAGCGCCTCGAAGCTCCCGCGAACCTTGGGGTCGTTGATCGATTGGTAGTCCGGGTAGACCATCGGGATCAACCCGGCATCCGAGGCGCCCTGCACGTTGTTTTGGCCGCGCAATGGGTGGAGCCCCGTGCCCGGCCGGCCGATCTGCCCGGTCACGAGGGCGAGCGCGATCAGGCAGCGCGCGTTGTCGGTGCCGTGCACGTGCTGCGAGATGCCCATGCCCCAGAAGATGATTGCCGCCTCGCCGCGCGCGTAGGTCCGTGCGATATGTCGCAAGGTGCCGGCCTCGATGCCGCAGGTTCCGGCCATCTTTTCAGGCGCATAGTCCCGCACGTGCTCGCGCAATTTCTCGAAATCCTCCGTGTGCGCCTGAACGTATTGCCGATCGTAGAGGCCCTCCTCGATGATCGTGTGCAGCAATGCGTTGAGCATCGCGACATCGCGCGCCGGCTTGAAGCGGAGCATGTGCGTCGCATAGCGCGCCATGACCTGACCGCGGGGGTCCATTACGATCAGCTTGGCGCCGCGTTTTGCGGCCTGCTTGAAGAAGGTCGCCGCGACCGGATGATTGTCGGTCGGCCGAGCGCCGATGATGATGATGACGTCGGCATCGGCCGCCGCCGTGAACGGCGCGGTGACCGCACCCGAACCGATCCCCTCCATTAGCGCCGCCACCGAAGAGGCGTGACAGAGGCGCGTGCAATGGTCGACATTGTTGCTGCCGAACCCGGTGCGCACGAGCTTCTGAAATAGATAGGCCTCCTCGTTCGAGCCCTTCGCCGAGCCGAAGCCGGCCAGGGCTCGCCTTCCATCCCGGTCCCGGATCCGCTTCAGACCCGCCGCTGCGCGGTCGAGCGCCTCTTCCCAGTTCGCCTTGCGGAAATGCGTGTACGGGTTGGCCGGATCGATGTCGATGTCGTGCTTCGAGACGCCCTCTTTGCGGAGCAGCGGCTCGGTCAGCCGGTCGGGATGCGCCACGTAATCGAAGCCGAAGCGGCCCTTGACGCAGAGCCGGTTATGGTTGGCCGGCCCGTCGCGGCCATCGACCGCGACGATCCGGTCGTCGCGGATGCGGTAGGTCAGTTGGCAGCCGACGCCGCAATAGGGACAGACGCTCTCGACTTCGCGCTCCGGCGCGTTGGCGTAGACGCCGTTGGCGTCGACCAGGCTCGCCGGCATCAATGCCCCGGTCGGACAAGCCTGCACGCATTCCCCGCAGGCGACGCAGGTGCTGTTGCCCATCGGATCGTCGAAATCGAAGATGATCTTCTCGTGATAGCCGCGCGCCGCCATCCCGATCACGTCGTTGACCTGCACCTCGCGGCAGGCGCGGACACACAGATTGCATTGGATACAGGCGTCGAGCTGCACCGCCATCGCCGGATGGCTGCGGTCAGGCGCCGGCGGCGCGTGCCGCGGAAACCGGCTGTCCTCGACCCCGAGCGCATCGGCCCATTGCCAGAACCGCGAATTAGGGTCGTGCGCAGCAGCGCGTGTCGGCTGATCGCCGACCAATAGCTCGAATACCATTTTGCGCGAAAAGCGGGCGCGCTCGCTCGCGGTCTGCACTTTCATGCCCGGTGCCGGCTTGCGCACGCAGGAGGCCGCGAGCACCCGCTCGCCCTCGATTTCGACCATGCAGGCGCGGCAATTGCCGTCGGCGCGATAACCGGGTTTTGGCAGCCAGCAGAGATGCGGGATCTCGATGCCCTGCCGGTCGGCCACCTGCCAGATCGTCTCGCCCGGTTCGGCCGATACTTCGACGTCATTGAGGAAGAAGCGGATTGGGTCGGTCATCGGGAAGTCTCCCGCAAGAGCACCATCCCGGCGAAGGCCGGGACCCATGCTTCAACCGCTTCTGCGGCGGACAAATGGGTCCCGGCCTGCGCCGGGATGGCTATTGGTTTTCTTTGCGCGGATGCTCCAATCACGTCAGATCCTCGCGGAAATGCTTCAGCACCATTTTTACCGGGTTCATCGCCGCTTGGCCCAGGCCGCAGATCGAGGCGTCGCTCATGACCTGCGTCAGCTCGTGCAATAGCGGCTCGTCCCAATGCGGCGCCGTCATGAGTCTGACCGCCTTTTCAGTGCCCGCCCGGCACGGCGTGCACTGACCGCAGCTCTCGTCCTCGAAAAAGCGCAGCAGGTTGAGCGCCACCGCCTTCATGTCGTCCTTGTCGGACAGAACCACTACCGCCGCCGAGCCGATGAGGCACCCTTCGGGTTCGAGCGTCCCGAAATCGAGCGGAATGTCCGCCAGCGCTGCCGGTAATATGCCACCCGAGGCGCCTCCCGGAAGGTAGCCCCTGAATGCATGTCCCTCGGCCATGCCGCCGCAAAATTCGTCGATCAGCTGGCGCGCGGTGATCCCGGCCGGGGCGAGCTTGACCCCGGGATCTCGCACCCGGCCGGAGACCGAGAAGGTACGCAGCCCCTTGCGCCCGTTGCGGCCCTGGCCGCTGAACCACTCCGGCCCCTTCTCGACGATGTCGCGCACCCAGTAGAGGGTCTCGACGTTGTTGCAGAGGGTCGGGCGGCTGAATAAGCCAACCTGGGCGGGGAACGGCGGCCGCTGCCGCGGCAGACCGCGCTTGCCCTCGATGCTTTCGAGCATCGCCGATTCTTCGCCGCAAATGTAGGCGCCGGCGCCCCGGCGCAAGTGAATGCGCGTCTGCGGCAACAGTCCCGCTGCATCGACGGCGGCGATCTCGCTTTCGAGGATCGCCTGGCATTGTGGGTATTCGTCGCGAAGATAGATGTAGATTTCCGCCGCCTCGACCACCCATGCCGCGATCAGCATCCCTTCGAGAAAGCGGTGCGGGTCGGTTTCGAGAAAATACCGGTCCTTGAAGGTGCCGGGCTCGCCCTCGTCGGCGTTGACGGCGAGCAGCCGCGGTGGCGGCTCCTGCAGCACCAGACGCCATTTGCGTCCGGTCGGAAACCCTGCGCCGCCGAGCCCGCGCAGCCCGGAATGCTCGAGGACCCCGATGATTTCCTCGGGTTTGCGTTCCCCGGCGAGGCAGGCCCCGAGCAAGCGATAGCCGCCATCAGCACGGTAAGCGTCGAAGCCGACAAATTCCGGGATCACCGGGTGCTGCTCGCCTACCGAAACCGCGGCGGCGACGTTGTCCACGGTGGCGTGCTCGTGCAGCGCGTGCCCGATTGCCACGACAGGCGCACGATGGCACCCGCCCATGCACGGGGCACGGACGACCCGGACCCCATCGCCGAGCCTGCCGCGCAGAGCTTCGAGCAACCGCGCCGAACCGGCGAGTTCGCAGCTCAAGCTGTCGCAAACCCGCACAGTCAGCGGGGGGGGCGGCGCCTCGCCGTCCATGACGATGTCGAAATGGGCATAGAACGAGGCGACCTCGTAGACCTCGACGAGGGCGAGCCGCATTTCCTCGGCGAGCGCCGCGAGATGCCGCGCATGCAGGCACCCGAAATGGTCTTGCAGCAGGTGCAGGTGTTCGATCAGCAGGTCGCGCCGGCGCTCGCGTTCGCCGAGCAGTCCTTGCACCTCGCCCAGTGAACCCAACCAATCGATGGGTTTCGCTTCGCTCTACCCATCCTGCGACAACGGCGAGCTTACACCGCGCCGTCGTCGTGCAATGTCTTGATCCCGGCCGCATCATAACCGAGCCAGCCGAGCACCTCGTCGGTGTGCTCGCCCAACAAGGGCGAGCGCTGCACATCGGGCGGCGAGTCGGACAGCTGGATCGGCATGCCCACCTGGACATAGCGCCCGCGGGTCGGGTGGTCGAGCTCGACGAGATAGCCGCGCTCGTAGAGTTCCTTGTCCTCGTAGATGTCCTTCATCGACAGGATCGGGCCGCACGGGATGTCGGCCTCGTTCAGCGCCGCCATGACTTCGAACTTGGTCCTGGTCAGCGTCCAATGCTCGATGATCGAGAAGCATTCCGGGATGCGCGGCAGCCGCGCCTGCGGCGTCGCGTAATCCGGGTCGTGGATCAATTCCTCGCGGCCGATGATCCGCATCAGCGGTTCCCAGGAGGGCGGCTGGATGATCACATAGACATAGTCGTTGGGTCCCCCCGGAGCGGTCCGCAATGCCGCGCCGGGCTGGCCGCCGCCCGAGGCGTTGCCGGCGCGCGGCACCGCATCGCCGAATTCCTTGTTCGGGTATTCCGGCAGGGGGCCGCGCATCAGCCGCTGCTGATCGCGCATTTTGACCCGGCACAGATTCAGCACCGCGTCGGTCATCGCGACCTCGACCCGCTGGCCCTTGCCGGTGCGTTCGCGCTGATAGAGCGCAGCCAGGATGCCGGCGATCGTGTGGACGCCGGTGCCGCTGTCGCCGATCTGCGCGCCGGTCACGGTCGGCGGCCCGTCCTCCCAGCCGGTCGTGCTCGCCGCGCCGCCCATGCACTGCGCGACATTCTCATAGGCCTTGCAATCCTGGTAAGGCCCCGGGCCGAAACCCTTGATCGAGGCGTAGATGATCCGAGGGTTCAACTGCCGGAACCGTTCCCAGGTAAAGCCCTGCCGGTCGAGCACACCGGGGCCGAAATTTTCGAGGACCACGTCGCAGCGCTTAACCAGTTCCTCGATCACTTTCTTACCCTGGGGGGATTTCAGGTTGACAGTGATGCTGCGCTTGTTCGAGTTCAGCATCGTGTAGTAAAGGCTGTCCGCGCCCTTGACGTCCTGCAATTGGCCGCGGGTAATGTCGCCGCGACCCGGCATCTCGACCTTGATCACGTCCGCGCCCATCCACGCGAGCAATTGGGTCCCGGTCGGCCCCGCCTGGACATGGCTCAGATCGAGAATGCGGACACCTTCCAGAGCTTTGCTCATTCGAACTTCTCTTCAGCTTGGGCCGATTTCGGGCATATCCGAGGTATATGGTGTACCAGAGGGCCCGGCAACCAGCTTTTGCCCCAGGGCGCGGTGGAGCCGCGGGATTGGCAACTCTCGCTATTCTCACTAGAGTTAATGGTTGCGGATCGAGCGCGACATAGACAGCGTTTTCGGTAGCACCTTCTGTACCGGAGGCCTCCGATGCCCCAGTGGTCTTACTCGACCCCTGCCCGCCCGCTGGGCGTATGCGCCGCGTTACT
>VAZT01000225.1:1613-8864 GCA_005884825.1 Alphaproteobacteria bacterium | reverse complement strand
CAGTTATTATCAGCCGTTGCTGCACGGCTACGACAATGCGCCGATGTGGCAGGTCGAGCCGCGCAACATCCCCTACCGCGACGCATTGGCGAGCGCACATCTGCCGGGCTGGCCGGCGCCGCCCAACCGGGCGCTTGCCGAAAGCCTCGCCAAATACGTCGTCGTCGACATGTTCGCCAAGGCCTGTTCCGGCGCCTCGACCAAGGACGTCATCAAGAACGCCGAGGCGCAGCTCAAAGGGATCTACCGGCCGGCCTGATCATGAGGCCCGGGCCCCTCACCCAGACCCTCTCCCCGCCAGCGGGGCGAGGGAGCAATAAACCCCTCGCCCAGCTGGCGGGGAAAGGGACGGGCCCACGTCAGCGGGAGGGTGAGGGGCATTCGCCCGCACGAACGCGAAGGTGACAATCCGGTCCGAGACCCTCATCGGCGTGGTCCCCCGACGGCGCCGCGCGGCGTCAGTCAGCGGCTGGCTTGACCGGGAGAGCGTCTTCAGCTGGTTGATGATGGCGCCGCCGCTGCTGTTTCTCGCGGCGCTGGTCGGCTATCCGTTCTGCTACGGCATCCTGCTCAGCCTGCAAGACCGGCCGGTGGCGCACGCCGGCACCTTTGTCGGGCTGAAGAATTTCGCGACCAATCTCAACGACCCGATCTTCTGGAAGGTGAGCGCCAACACCTTCCTCTACACCGCCGCGGCGACATTGTTGAAGATGGTCGGCGGGCTCGCATTGGCTGTGGCGATGAACCAGCAATTTCCGCTGAAAAACCTGGTTCGCGCCTTGCTGCTGTTGCCGTTCATCGTGCCGACCGTCCTGAGCACGGTCGCCTGGATGTGGATCCTCGATCCGGCGTTCAGCGTGCTCAACTGGTTTCTGCTGGCGGTCGGCGTGCCAAAACCCGGCCCCTCATGGCTCGGCAACCCGGTGCTGGCGATGGCTTCGATCATTGTTATCAATACCTGGCGCGGGCTGCCGTTCTACGGCATTACCCTTCTTGCCGGGCTGCAGACCGTGCCGCCCGAGCTCTACGAGGCCGCCACCATAGACGGCGCCAGCGGCTGGCAGCGTTTCCGCCTGGTCACCTTGCCGTTGTTGCAGCCGATCATCCTGATTGTGACCTTGTTTTCGGTGATTTTCACCTTTGCCGATTTCCAGCTGGTCTACGTGCTGACGCATGGCGGGCCGCAAAATGCGACGCAGCTGTTCGCCACCTACGCCTTCGACATCGCGATGGGCGCCGGCCAGCTCGGGCTCGGCGCATCGGTGGCATTGGCGATGTTCCCGGCATTGGCTCTGCTGATTGTCGCGGTGACGATCTACATGCGCAAAAAGTGATGGTCACCGGTCACGGTCCAGTCGAGCGCGCATTGCGGCTGTGGCTGCCGGTCGGGTTCTTTCTGATCGTCGCCCTGTTCCCGTTCTACTGGATGGCGGTGACGTCGCTGAAGCCCAATGCCGAGCTCTACAACCGGCACATGATGCCGCTGCTCGTCTTGCATCCGACACTGAAGCACTATGTCGACTTGCTGACCCAGACGAGTTTCCTGTTGTGGACCTGGAACACGATGGTGGTGGCCGTCGTGGCGACCGGGATCTCGCTCGTCCTCGGCGTCATGCTTGCCTACCCGCTCGCGCGCATGCGGTTTGCCGGCGCGGGGCTGATCGCGATGACAGTGGCGGCGATCTACCTCGTGCCGCAGCCCTTGCTGTTCATTCCGCTCGCCGATCTGATCAACCGGCTCGATCTCGGCAACACGCTCTCCGCGGTGATCCTGACCTACCCGACTATGCTGGTGCCGTTCTGTGCCTGGCTGTTGCTCGGCTATTTCAAGACCGTGCCCAAAGAGCTCGAGGAGGCGGCGCGCATCGACGGCGCCAGCCGATTGCAGACGATGCGGCGGATATTTTTGCCGTTGTGCACGCCGGGGTTCATTTCCGCCGGCATTTTCGCCTTCACGCTGTCGCAGAACGAGTTTCTCTACGCGCTGATTTTTCTGACCCGGAGCTCGGTGCGCACCGTGCCGGTCGGAGTGATCGCCGAACTGATCCGCGGCGACGTATTTTATTGGGGCCAATTGATGGCTGGCGCCCTATTGGGCTCGATCCCGGTCGCCATCATCTATTCGTTCTTTGTCGAGCATTACGTCGCCGGCCTGACTTCCGGCTCGGTCAAGGGATGAGGCGGTCGCTCGAGAAACGCCTCCGGCACTACGGGGAGCGCACCAAACCGACCGGGTCAAGGCTCAAATATCGTGCACGTCGATGATGCCGGGGAGGGATTTGACGGCGGCGCGGGTTTGGGCGCCTACCTTGAAGCCGCCGGGGATGGCGATTTCGACTTCCCGCGGGGGGAGGTCGAGGACGACGGTGACGCGACCGCGACCACCAGCCTCGCGGGCGATCACGCTCTTGAGGCTGGAGAGCGCGTGGGCCTCGCCGACGAATACCCGGAGCCCGGCGGCGGCGCGGGCCACCACCGTGTCGAGCGGCTCGACTTTTTGTGCGGTCAGCCGCACGCTTTCCTCTTCGCTGCGCACGTCGACCGTGACGACCAGCGGCTGACCGGAATCGAGCAGGGCGCGGGCCTCCCGCAAAATTTCCGAGAACAGCGTTATCTCGAAGGTGCCGCTCGGATCGGACATCTGCACAAAGGCGAAACGGTTGCCGCGGCCCGAGGTGCGCTCCTTGCGGCCGATCACAATGCCGGCGATCTTGAAGCGGGTCGTCGGGCTGGCAGCGAGGCCGGCCGCCAGGTCGGCCCAGCGGATGATCCCGGCGCGTTCTAGGCTCTTGCCGTAGGGGTCGAGCGGGTGGCTCGACAGGTAAAAGCCAATCGCGGCGAATTCGTGCTGCAGCCGCTCGACCGGCGGCCAGTCGGCCACCAGCGGCAGTGACGGCCGCTGTGCAAAGCTCGGGTCAATGACGGCGAAGAGGCTTTCCTGCCGGCTCTCGCGTTCCTCGGCGGCTAGGCTCGCCTGACGCAATAGTAGCTCCGCCGCGGCGAGGGTTTGCGCCCGGTTCGGGTTGATGCTGTCGAAGGCACCAGCCTTGGCAAGATTCTCGAACTGGCGGCGATTAAAGCTCTTGGCGTCGAGGCGCCGCGAGAAGTCGGCGAGGTCCTTGAAGCGGCCACGCGCGTTGCGTTCGGCGACGAGCTCGGCCATGGCCTGCGCCCCGACCCCCTTGACAGCGGCGAGCGCGTAGCGGATCGAGGACTTGCCGGTTTTCGGGTCAGGCTCCACCGCAAAAGTCACTTCCGAACGGTTGATGTCGGGTGGCAACAGCCGGATCCCGAGCCGGTTCAATTCCTGCCGGAAGACGTTGAGCTTGTCGGTGTTGCCGAGGTCGAGGGTCATCAATGCGGCGAGAAACTCGACCGGGTAGTTCGCCTTCAAATAGGCCGTTTGATAGGTCAAGAGCGCGTAGGCTGCGGCATGCGGCTTGTTGAAGCCGTAGCCGGCAAACTTGGCCATCTGATCGAAGATCAACTCGGCGCGGGCGCGTTCTACCCCGCGCGCCGCCGCCCCCTCAAAAAACAGCTGGCGCTGCGCCTCCATTTCGGCCGGGATCTTCTTGCCCATCGCGCGGCGCAACAGATCGGCGCTGCCGAGGCTGTAGCCGGCCAGCACCTGGGCGATCTGCATGACCTGCTCTTGGTAGGTCATGACGCCATAGGTTTCCTTCAGGATCCCCTCGAGCGCCGGGTGCAGGTAATCGGGCTCCTCCTCGCCATGTTTCACCGCGATGTATCGCGGGATGTTCTCCATCGGCCCCGGCCGGTACAGCGCGTTGGCGGCGATGATGTCCTCGAACCGGTCCGGGCGCAGCTTCCTGAGCATGTCGCGCACACCGGCGCCTTCGACTTGGAACACCCCCACTGTGTCGCCGCGCGCCAGGAGTTCGTAGGCGGCGGGGTCGTCGAGCGGCAATGCCGACAGGTCGAGCTCAACACCGCGCGCGGCGAGCAGCTCGAGGGTCCGCGCCAACACCGTCAGGGTCTTGAGGCCGAGGAAGTCGAACTTCACCAGCCCCGCGAGCTCGACCCATTTCATGTTGAACTGCGTGACCGGGATGTCGGAGCGCGGGTCGCGATAGAGGGGCACGAGCTCGGTCAATGGCCGGTCGCCGATCACCACGCCCGCGGCATGGGTCGAGGCGTGCCGGTATAGCCCTTCGAGCTTCAACGCGATCGTGATCAGCCGGGCAACGCTCTCGTCGGTATCGCGCTGCTGCTGCAAAGCCGGCTCCGCGGCGAGCGCCTGTTCGAGCGTGACCGGGTGCGCCGGATTGTTCGGCACCAGCTTGCACAGGCGGTCCACCTGCCCATAGGGCATCGCAAGCACCCGGCCGACGTCGCGCAATACGGCGCGGGCCTGCAATTTCCCGAAGGTGATGATCTGCGCGACCCGGTCGCGGCCGTATTTCTGCTGGACGTAACGGATCACCTCGTCGCGCCGGTCCTGGCAGAAATCGATGTCGAAATCCGGCATCGAGACGCGCTCGGGATTTAAGAACCGCTCGAACAGGAGCCCGAAGCGCAGCGGGTCGAGATCGGTGATCGTCAAGGCCCAGGCGACGACCGAGCCGGCGCCCGAGCCGCGGCCGGGGCCGACGGGGATCCCCTCGCGCTTCGCCCATTGGATAAAGTCGGCGACGATCAGAAAGTACCCGGCAAAGCCCATCCCGATGATCGTATCGAGCTCGAATTCGAGCCGATCGCGGTACGGCTTGGCGGATTCCTCATCCTTCAGGCCCAGCGCGAGAAGCCGGGCATCGAGCCCGGCCGCGGCGGCGCGGCGCAGCGCCGTCTCCTCGTCGAGGCCATCAGGGCTTGTGAAGGCCGGCAAGATCGGCTGGCGCGGCTGCGGGATGAAGGCGCACCGCCGGGCGATCACCAGCGTGTTGTCGCAGGCCTCGGGCAGGTCGGCAAAGACCTCCCGCATCTCCGCCGCCGGACGGAAGCAGTGGGAGCGCGTCAGCCGCTTGCGGTCCGCATCCGCCACGACCTTGCTCTGCGCGATGCAGAGCAGCGCGTCATGCGCCTCGTAAAAGTCCCGGTCGGGGAAATAGACATCGTTGGTTGCGACCAATGGCACGCCGTGACGGTATGCCAGGTCGATCAGACCCCGCTCGGACCGGGCCTCGTCGTCGGTGCCATGGCGTGTAAGCTCGATATAGAGCCGGTTCGGGAATGCCGCCGCGAGCTCGCGTAGAACCGCCTCGGCGGCTTCGGCCTGCCCCTCGGCGAGGAGCCGCCCGACGGGGCCCCTCGGACCGCCTGCCAGACACAGCAGCCCTTCACTGGCCCCGGCTAGGTCGGCGAGGCTGATCAACGGCTCGCTCGGAGAATCACTGGCGAGATAGGACTGGCTGACCAGCCGGAGGAGGTTGCGATAACCCGCCTCGTTCTGGACCAGCAGCACGATCCGATCCGGCTCGGATAGCGCGCGGCCGAGCCGGCTGCCTCCCTCCGGATCGCCGCGCTGGAGTGCGACTTCACAGCCGATGATCGGCTGGACTCCCGCGGCGCTGCAGGTCGTCGCGAATTCGAGCGCGCCGAACAAATTGCCGCTGTCGGTGATCGCGACCGCCGGCATCCGCTCAGCCTTGCACAGGCCGGCGAGCTCTTTGATCCTGACCGCACCGGCAGAAAGTGAGTAGGCGGTATGAACGCGCAGGTGGACAAAATCGGCGAGCGGCATGGCCGCAACATCGCATATTCGACACCACCCGTCAGCCCGGCGGCTGAAGCTCAAGGAAACGGCGTACGAATCGTTAACAGGAGCAGCTATGGCAGGGGATCAGGATTCGCCGCACCCTCACCCGCCTCGCTGCGCTCGGCATTTTCCCCCTGTGCGGGAAAAGGGCTGCAGGAGGTCGTACGCAAATATCCCGCACGGCCGTTAACCGCATGGTTACCGTCGTCGGTGATTGTGCTCGCGGGCTGACTCTCGTCTCCCGAGCCCGGCCGAATACAGCTACGGCGCCGGGGAACGAAACCGCCTCGGCGCCGCTTTTTCGTTCCTAATTCAGTCGAGCAGCTTGAGCCGCCCGTCTTCGAGCTCGACGATGCGGTCGAGGCGGCGGGCGAGCTCGAGGTTGTGGGTGGCGATCAATGCCGCCAGGCCGGCATGGCGCACGAGGTCCAGCAGCGTGCTCAACACATTGTCGCCGGTCGCGTGGTCGAGGTTGCCGGTCGGCTCGTCGGCCAGCAGGATCCGGGGGTCATTGGCGAGAGCGCGGACGATCGCAACGCCCGGCGATCATCTGCGGCAGCATGACGTTTTCGAGCGCCGAGAATTCCGGCAGCAGGTGATGGAATTGGTAAACGAAACCGATCTCCGAACGCCGCAATAATGTGCGCCGTTCGTCGGACAGGCTGCCGCAATCTTCGTCGCCGACGAGCACGGCGCCGCCGTCGGGCTTTTCGAGCAATCCCGCGACATGCAGCAATGTCGATTTGCCGGCGCCAGACGGACCGACGAGCGCGACGATCTCGCCTGGCCGCAGCACGAGATCGACGCCGTCCAGCACCTTGAGCTCGGTTCCGGCGAGCCGGAAGACGCGGCGCACATCCCGCAGTTGCAGCGCCGCGCCAGCCGGCATTCGGGATCACTCGTAGCGCAGAGCTTCGACCGGGTCGAGCCGGGCGGCGCGCCAAGACGGGTAAAGAGTCGCAAGGAAGGAGAGGGCGAGGGCCATGATCACGACGGCGGCGACCTCGCCGGTGTCGATGCGCGCCGGAATGCGGGTGAAGAAATAGATTTCGGCAGCAAACAGATCGGTGCCGATGATCCTTTGGATCGCTTGCCGGATGGCTTCGATATTATCGGTGAAGACGAGACCGAGTACAAAGCCGGCGATAGTGCCGATGACCCCGATGCTGGCACCGCTCAGCACGAAGATGCGCAGGATCATCGCGCGCGAGGCCCCCATAGTGCGCAGGATCGCGATGTCGCGCCCCTTGTCCTTCACCATCATGATCATGCTCGAGATGATGTTGAACGCCGCGACGACGATGATCAATGTCAGGATCAGGAACATCACGTTGCGCTCGATCTCGACCGCGTTGAAGAGGCTCGAATTGGCCTGCTGCCAGTCGACGATCCGCACCCGGCCGCCGAATGCCCCGGCAATCAGCCGGCGCTGCTCGCGCACCCGGTCGGGGTCGGCAGTGAAGACTTCGAGGCTGGAGACCGCCTCGGGAAGACGGAAAAACAGCTGCGCCGCGTCAAGCGGCGCATAGATAAAG
>VAZT01000225.1:0-1582 GCA_005884825.1 Alphaproteobacteria bacterium | reverse complement strand
CACTGAAATCGGCGAGCGAGCCCTGGATGATGTGGTCCGCCAGCAGCGGGAGCGATCGCAAATCGTCGGGCCGGATCCCGCGCACCAGTGCGCCAGCCGCACCGCCCTCCGAGGTCGCCATGACCTGCCCTTCGACGATCGGGGTGACCCGCGTGACCCCAGGGATCTCGCGGATTTTTTGCGCGGCGGCGTCGAAATCGGGGAGGCCGCCGCTCAACGCGTGGACCCCGAGATCGCCGTTTAGGCCGAGAATGCGGGCGAGCAGATCGGCGCGAAAGCCATTCATCACCGACATGACGATGATCAGCGTCGCCACACCGAGCGCGATGCCGAGCAGCGAAAAGATCGCAATGACCGAGACGAACCCTTCCTGCCGCCGCGCCCGCAAATAACGAAACGCGACCATCCGCTCGAACGCGTTGAAGATCACCGGCTCTCGTTGGAAATGCCCCTCACCCTCCCGCTGACGCGGGCCCCTCCCTCTCCCCGCTGAAGCGGGGCGAGGAGCCATGATTCCCCCTCGCCGCGCTTGCGGGGAGAGGGTCGGGGTGAGGAGAACTCAGCTGATTGAGGGCCGCTTCGACCGACAAATCCCGCCGTTCGCCCGAGCGGCGATGTTTCATCTCGACCGTGCCGGCGGCAAGGCCGCGCGGGCCGATGACGAGCTGATCCGGCAGGCCGATCAGGTCCATGGTCGCGAATTTGGCGCCCGGGGATTCGTCGCGGTCGTCATAGAGCACCTCGACCCCGGCGGCGAGCAATTTGCCGTATAGGTCGTCGGCGGCTTCACGGCAGCGGGCATCCGCCGGGCGAAGATTGATCAGGCCGACGCAGAACGGCGCGACGCTCAGCGGCCAGACGATCCCGGCATCATCGTGGTTCGCTTCGATGAGAGCGCCGACGAGGCGCGACACGCCGATGCCGTAGGACCCCATTTCGAGTGCGACGGCTTCTCCGTCACGGCCGGCTACAAAAGCGCCCATCGGCCGCGAATATTTGTCCCCAAAATAGAAGATGTGGCCGACCTCGATGCCGCGCGCGATCACCAGCTCGTCGGGTGAGATCGGGCAGGTAGCGGGATCGTGCTTCTCGTCGGTTGCGGCGTAGAGACCGGTCCACTGCCGGAACATCGGCTCGAGATCGCTGCGGTAATCTACCTCGGCGGCGAGAATGTCGGTCGAGAGCCACGCGCGATCGCAATAGACCGCCGACTCGCCGGTCTCGGCGAGGATGATGAATTCGTGGCTGAGGTCGCCGCCGATCGGCCCGGTGTCGGCCTGCATCGGGATCGCCTTCAGCCCCATGCGCGCGAAGGTTCTGAGATAGGCGACGAACAGCTTGTTGTACGACCGTTTCGCGCCGGCGGCGTCGAGGTCGAAGCTGTAGGCGTCCTTCATCAGGAACTCGCGCCCGCGCATCACGCCGAAGCGCGGCCGCACCTCGTCGCGGAATTTCCATTGGATGTGGTAGAGCAGTTTCGGCAGGTCGCGATAGCTCTTGATCGAGGCGCGGACGATCTCGGTCACCTGCTCCTCGTTGGTCGGCCCGTACAGCATCTCGCGGTCGTGCCGGTCGCGGATGC
>VAZT01000714.1 GCA_005884825.1 Alphaproteobacteria bacterium | reverse complement strand
CTTGAGAAACCGGATGCCGAAATTTACATCCGCCACCGTATCGGGGTAGCGCGCCGCCGGCGGCATGCGGAAGTCGACCGACAGCACGGCGATGCCGTGCGCCGCGAGGTGCTCGGCGATCGCAACATTGTTGAACCGGTCGCCCGACGTCCAGGCGCCGCCATGCACTTCCAGCACCGCCGGGAACGGGGCCTGCCCTTCGGGGCGATAAAACCGGGCGAATAGCGGAGTGCCTGCCGGGCGATGATATTCGAGGTCTTCGGTATGGATCGGCATGGTCCCTATCCGGAGCTGTTGGTGCAGTCGTGTGATGGACGCAACTTGCCTCGTGTCCTGGACCCCGCGCAAGTCGCAGCAGCTTCGGGTCCGCGCCGCCGTCACTTGCCAAGCTCCCCGCGTTGCTGGTGGGGGCGCGACTATGCTACCTTTGTGACCAACCACGAGTAATCGGGCTCGCGATCGGCGGTCAGGGAGTTTGGGATGACGATCAGGCGTTGGTTGGGCGCGCTCGCTGCGGCGGGTTTCGTACTCGGCTTCGGGATTGCGGCGCAGGCAGGGGCGACCCTCGACAAGGTCAAGCAGGCCGGACAGATCAGCTGCGGTGTGCCGACCGGCGTCGCCGGCTTTGCCGCACCCGACAGCCAGGGGCACTGGGCCGGCTTCGACGTAGATATCTGCAGGGCATTGTCGGCGGCAATCTTCGGCGCCGCCGACAAAGTCAAATATGTGCCGCTGACCGCGCAGCAGCGCTTCACCGCCTTGCAATCGGGCGAGGTCGATCTGCTTTCCAACAACACGACGGACACGTTGCAGCGTGACACCGCTCTTGGCCTCAATTTCGCGCCGGTCGTGTTCTATGACGGCCAAGGTTTCATGGTGCCGAAGAAGCTCGGCGTCAAAAGCGCCAAGGAATTGAATGGCGCGACGATCTGCGTGCAGCCGGGCACGACGACCGAGCTCAACCTCGCCGACTATTTCCGCGCCAATAAGATGGAGTTCAAACCGGTCGTCATCGAGAAGCTCGATGAGGCTCTGAATGCCTTTTTCTCCGGGCGCTGCGACGTCTATACCGGCGATTCCTCGGCGCTCAACGCCAACCGGCTGAGCCAGGCGCCCAACCCTGACGACTACGTGATCCTACCGGAGCGGATCTCGAAGGAGCCGCTGGCCCCGGTCGTGCGCCACGGCGACGAAGAATGGAACGACATCGTCCGCTGGGTCGTCTATGCCCTGATCGAGGCCGAAGAGAAAGGCATCACCCAGAAGAACGTCGACGACATGGCGAAGAGCGACGATCCCAACATCAAGCGGATGCTCGGCGTAACCCCGGGTATGGGCAAGGCGCTCGGGCTCGACGAGAAATGGGCCTATAACGAGATCAAGCTCGTCGGCAATTACGGCGAGATCTTCGACCGCACGCTCGGCAAGGACACCGAGCTCAAATTCGATCGCGGGCTCAACAACCTGTGGACCCACGGCGGCCTGATGTACGCGATGCCGATCCGCTGATCTGAGGAAGGCGACGGGGGAAGCTGAGGGCAAATGGCGACGGACATCATCCGGCGCCCGGCGCGCCCTTCTCCGTGGCGCGATCCCGCAATTCGCGGGATCGTCTTTCAGGTTTTGTTCGTCGCCGCCGTCCTCGCTCTAGGCACCTTTCTCGTCCACAATACCGTTGTCAACCTGCGCCGCCAGAACATTGCCAGCGGCTTCGGCTTTCTCGACCGCGAAGCCGCCTTTGGGATCGGCGAGTCGCTGATCCCATATTCGCCGGCGGATACCTATGCCCGCGCGTTTCTCGTCGGCCTGCTGAACACGCTTTATGTCGCCGCTTTCGGCATCGTGCTGGCGACGATCTTCGGTGCCGTGATGGGAATTGCGCGGCTGTCCCGCAACTGGCTGATCAGCAAGCTGGCGCAGATCTATGTCGAGACCTTCCGCAACATTCCGCTGCTCCTGCAATTGTTCTTTTGGTGGGCGCTGTTGCGGGAAGGCGCGCCGGCCCCCCGCCAGGCTTGGGAGCCGCTGCCGGATGTCTTCGTAAGCAATCGCGGCATCGCCTTCCCGCTGCCAAATCCCGACCCGACCCACGGCTGGATGGCATTGGCATTGTGTGTCGGGGTCGTCGCAACGATCGGGATCTCCCGCTGGGCCCGGCAGCGGCAGGCGCGGACCGGAGAGCAGTTCCCGACCGGTTGGGTCGGGCTGGGGCTGATACTCGGGCTGCCGCTGATCGTGTTTCTTGGCGGCGGCGCGCCGCTCGCCCTCGACCGTCCCGAGCTGAAGGGCTTCAACTTTGTTGGCGGCCACGCAGTTTCGCCTGAATTCGCCGCTCTGTTGCTCGGCCTCGTTGTCTACACGGGGACGTT
>VAZT01000713.1 GCA_005884825.1 Alphaproteobacteria bacterium | reverse complement strand
TTTTGACGGCGCTGATTACCGCGGGGCTGGTGTCGTTTGTCACGATCCCGCTCGCCGGGCATCTGTCGGACCGGTTCGGCCGCAAGCGCATCTACATAATCGGTTCGGTCGCGACCGGGATATTCGGCTTCATCTACTTCGCGATGCTGAACACGATGGTGCCGGCCTGGATCTTTCTCGGCATTATCCTGTCCTTTGTGCCGCACGACGTGATGTACGGACCGCAAGCCGCGCTGATCGCAGAATGCTTCACGCCGCGGCTGCGCTACAGCGGGTGCTCGATCGGATATCAGCTCGCCTCGGTCATCGCCGGCGGCCCCGCGCCGCTGATCGCGACGGCGCTGCTTGCAGCGACCGGATCGGGATATGTGATCGCCGCGTATATCCTCTTCTGCGCGGTCGTCTCGATCGTCGCGACGGCGCTGATGCCAGATCTCACGAACCGCGACATCTCGCAGGAGCACGCCTAGGCGACCGCTCGACCATAACCGATAGAGGTGCACTGATGGGTAAGCTCGACGGGAAAGTTGCTCTGGTAACCGGCTCCGGCCGCAATATCGGCCGCGCGACGGTATTGAAGCTGGCCGGGGAGGGGGCTCACGTCGTCGTCAACGCCCGCTCCAACCAAGCCGAGGCCGACGCCGTCGCGCGCGAGGCCCGGGACCGCGGGGTCAAGGCGCTCGCCGTCATTGCCGACGTCGCCAAAAAGGATCAAGTCGATGCAATGGTGGCGCGGGCAATGTCCGAGTTCGGCCGGATAGACATCCTGATCAACAACGCCGCGATCCGGCCGCACAAGCCCTTCACCGAGGTAACAGTGCAAGACTGGGAGCACGTCAGGGGCGTCGTGCTCGATGGCGCGCTCTACTGCACACAGGCGGCTATCGGCTCGATGGTCAAAAACCAGTATGGCCGCATCCTGTTCTTCACCGGCGAAGGCGCTTTCACCGGCGGCAGCGGACGCGCTCACGTCTCGGCCGCGAAGATGGGTCTCGTGGGGCTGGCGCGAGCCTTGGCCTCCGAGTTCGCCGCTCAGAACATCCGGGCCAACGTGGTCTCTCCCGGCAGCATCGATACCCGCCGGGATAATCCCGAGTGGTACCAGGGGCGGGTGCCGAGCGCCGCCGGCATTCCATTAGGCCGTCAGGGGCATGTCGACGAGATCGCCGCCACCTGCCTCTTTCTGGTCAGCGACGACGGCGGCTTCATCACCGGCCAGACGATCCACGTCAACGGCGGCACGGGATACTACTGATCCCCGTCTTTTACTGGTTGGCTACGGTTCCTCGCGGCTCTCCCGCAGTCTTGGAATCGGAATTGCCGGGCGGGGTTGGCGGGTTGTTTCCATGGTCCCGCCAAAAGATGTTCTGTTCCTCGGCAATGATGCCCTCGATGGCTTCCACGAACGTCAGGTAAGCCTCTCGCTCGGGCAATCCTCGGTAGGAGCCGGCGCCGTGGGTGAAGAGTCGACGCTCGCGCTTCATCCGCTCTGAGGCAGTCCGATACGATACCCAAGTCTCACTGTAGCGGGCAATGCGTTGCCAACCCGCCGCGATTGCGACGATGGCTCCGATGGATCCAGACACAATCGGCAGCCACGGTGCAGGCCCAAGCACCTGGATAAACGTAATCGACGACCCCAGCACTATGGTCAGAAGAGCCAATAATTCAGAGCGCGTCTTGAACAAGCCGGCCTTTTCGCTGTACCACCTGCGCTGATCGGCCAAGTCATTTTTGAAGTATTGTTCAGCCAACGCATCGCGCTGCTTCGCCGTGGGGTCATCTACAGCGTTGTCCATCGCCTTTGGAGCTTCAGGTGGCGACTGGGTCGGCTGTTCCTTTGGTCGACCCGCGGCTTCCGGTGGTAAGG
>VAZT01000712.1 GCA_005884825.1 Alphaproteobacteria bacterium | reverse complement strand
CTGATCGCCAACCGCGGTGAGATTGCGCTGCGCATTCATCGCGCGTGCCGCGAGATGGGGATCAAGACGGTGGCGGTTCATTCGACCGCGGACGCCAATGCGATGAATGTGCGGCTGGCCGACGAGACCGTGTGCATCGGCCCGCCGCCGGCGCGCGAAAGCTATTTGAATATCGCAGCGATCCTCTCGGCCGCGACGATCACCGGCGCCGATGCGATCCATCCCGGTCTCGGTTTTCTCGCGGAGGACGCCAATTTCGCTGCGACGGTGGAGGAGCACGGGTTCACTTTTATCGGCCCCTCTCCCGAGCATATCCGGCTGATGGGCAACAAGGTCGCGGCAAAGAAGGCCGCGCGCAGGCTCGGGATCCCGACGGTGCCCGGTTCGGCGGATAGCGTGCCTGATGTCACGGCAGCCGAGGCGGCGGTCTGCGCGATCGGCTATCCGGTGCTGATCAAGGCCAGCGCGGGCGGCGGCGGGCGCGGCATGAAGGTGGCCCGCAACGGCGCCGAGCTGGCCCGTCTGCTGCCGATTGCGCAACACGAGGCGGCGTCATTCTTCGGCTGCGGCGAAGTCTACCTCGAACGCCATCTCGAGCGGCCCCGGCACGTCGAGATCCAGGTTCTCGGGGACGGCAAGGGCGGCATCATCCATCTCGGTGAGCGTGACTGCTCGCTGCAGCGTTCGCACCAGAAGGTGCTCGAGGAGACCCCCTCCCCGGCGCTGAACTGCACGGAGCGCGAGCAGCTGGGGACGCTGGCTGTCGCAGCGCTCGGCGAGATCGGCTACCGCAGCGCCGGTACGCTCGAATTCCTATATCAGGACGGCGAGTTCTTTTTTATCGAAATGAATACGCGCCTGCAGGTTGAGCACCCGATCAGCGAAATGATCAGTGGCATCGACATCGTCCGCGAGCAGCTCTGCATCGCGGCCGGCGTGCCGTTTGGTTATCGCCAGTCGGACGTCAAACTGTGCGGTCACGCGATCGAGTGCCGCATCAATGCGGAGAACTCCGAGAATTTCCGGCCGTCGCCCGGCCGGGTCACCGGTTATCATCCGCCCGGCGGGCTCGGCGTGCGCGTCGACAGCGCGCTCTACGACGGCTATGAGGTGCCGCCCTATTACGACAGTTTGGTGTCCAAACTGATCATCCACGGCAAGAGCCGCAACGAATGCCTGATGCGGCTGCGCCGCGCGCTCGAGGAATATGTGATCGGGGGGATCGACACGACGATCCCGCTGCACCAGCGCCTCGCGGTCGCTCCGGAATTCATCGACGGCGACTACGACATTCACTGGCTGGAAGAGTTTGTCAGGCGAGCCAAGTGACCGAGGCCATGATCGGAGCCGAGGCGCGTTGCGGCTGACCCCCGAGATACTGCTCGCCGCCTACGCTGCCGGGATCTTCCCGATGGGCGAATCGGCGGTCGACCCGGAGCTGTTCTGGGTCGATCCGCGGCGCCGCGGGATCCTGCCGCTCGATGCCTTTCACGTGCCGAAGCGGCTGCGCCGGGTTGTCCGGCAGGGCGATTTCGAGATTCGCTGCGACAGCGCGTTCGAACAGGTGATCCGCGGCTGCGCCGAAGCGACCGAAAAACGCCCCAACACCTGGATCAACGACGAGATCGTGCGGCTCTATGCCGGGCTTTTCGCCCGCGGAGCGGCGCACAGCGTCGAATCGTGGCACCGGGATGTGCTGGTCGGCGGCCTCTACGGCGTCGCGATCGGCGCCGCCTTTTTCGGGGAAAGCATGTTCAGCCGCGTGACCGACGCGAGCAAAGTCGCCCTCGTGCATTTGGCCGCGCGCTTGCGGCTTGGCGGCTACCTCCTCCTCGACACCCAGTTTCTGACCCCACATCTCGCGCAATTCGGCGGGGTCGAAATCACCCGCGGATGTTATCATCGCCTGCTCGCCGAGGCGCTCGCTTACCGCGCGTCCTTCCCGGCGGCACTGCCGGAGGCGGTGCGGGGTGATCCGCTTGCCGCCCTGCAATCGAGCAAGATCACGTCGTAAACGGGATGCTCCAGCGCCGACAGCGCCGGGCTTGAGGCAAACATCCAGCCGCTGAACACGCGGGTTCTGACTTCGCCCGTGCGGGTCTCGTCGATTTCGACAAAGGCCGCGCTCTCCGGCGTGTCCTCCGGCGGGCTCTTCTCACAATCGCGAGCGTAGTCGCCAGCAGCGCCGCCGCGACAAGGCCCCTGATCATTTGCGGTAGGGGTTGACGATCCCGGCGACGATGCCGGCAAGGACCTCGCGCACCTGCCGCTCGTCGCATCCCATCAGCACCGCATCCTCGAGCGCCTCCTGCGCCAGCTCCTTCAGCTCGGCGAGATTCTCGTTCAGGACCTTGATCTTTTCGACGCAGGAGACCGGCTCGCCTTCCGGCGTGCGCCAGACCGGGAATTCGCGCTCGTCGCTGCTGGACATGCCCATCGCGCCTATTTCGGAGCGGCGCCTGGCGGCGCCTCGCCCTCGCCCGGCTTCTTCTGCCCTCCCGGCGTCGAAAAGATCATTTGCCCGATCAGATTTTCGAGGCTGACCGGGGATTGGGTAAATTTGATCTGCCCGCCCGGCGGGATCGTTTTGTCATCGCCGCCGGGAACGAGCGACATGTATTGGTCACCCAGTAGGCCGTTGGACACAATCTCCGCCACCGTGTCTTCGGGCAGTTTGTAGGCCGGGTCGATGCTCATCCGCACGGTGGCGAGAAACGTCTTCGGATCGAGGGTCTCGGAGACGACCGATCCGATCTTGACCCCGGCGATCCGCACATCCCCGCCATCGCGGAGCGCGCCGACCCGTTCGAACTGAGCCGTCACCTGATAGCCCTGCACGGCCCTGACTTGGCTCGTCGTGTAGGCAAAAAACAAGAATACCGCGGCGACGACCAGCACGACGGCGCCCATCACCGTCTCGATCACATTCCCGGTCATGTTTGCTGCAGCGGACTTATTCGGGTGTCCACGGCTCATAATCCCCAGTGGCGCGGGGCCGGTGGCCGCCGCGCAGGATCGAGCCCGGCGGGTAGTAGGCGTAGGGCGTGCCGGTCATGTTCGGCTGGTGCGGTTTTTCCCAGGAATAACGCGGCCGGTCGGCCCGCGGCACCTCGTTCACCGTGTGGTGCAGCCAGGCATGCCATTCCGGCGGAACCTTTGATCCTTCCGGTTCGCCATTATAGATGACCCAGCGCTTTTCGCGGCTGAACCGGCCGCCGCCGCGGCGCACCGGCCGGCTACCGCGCTCGCGGTAATAGCGGTTGCCGTAGGCGTCGGTGCCGACCAATTCGCCGCGCAACCAAGTCAACAAACGCGTGCCGAGCGTCATCACTCCATCCGTGCCTCGCCTCGCGGCCCGTGTTATCGCACCCTTTCGGACCGGCGGTAAAGCGTTGCCGTCCCGCAACATATTGCGTGCTCCGATCAGCTGGGCCACAAAAATTGATAGCCAACGCCTATCGAAGTTGACTAGATTTGGTAGCTGGGGCGAGACGAGCAACTACGTCTGGCAGCGAGGTTGGGGGAGAGGAATGCACATCGCGCGCCATTTTACCACGGCCGGTCGGGATCCGTATGAGACCGTGCCGTTCCGCACCGCCACCAGCGAGATCCGGAACCCCGACGGGTCGGTCGTCTTCCAGGCCGAGGGATTCCAGGTGCCGGCCGAATGGAGCCAGGTCGCTTCCGACATCCTCGCGCAAAAATACTTCCGCAAGGCCGGTGTGCCCGCGCGTCTGGCGCCGGTTGCGGAGCAGGGCCTTCCGCCCTGGCTGTGGCGGCGCACCGCCGATGAGGCGGCTCTCGCGGCGCTGGCCGAGAGCGCCCGTCACGGCAGTGAAAGAAGCGCCCGCCAAGTCTTCGACCGCATGGCCGGGACCTGGACCTATTGGGGCTGGAAGGGCGGCTATTTTGACACAGAGGACGACGCCTCGGCGTTTTACGACGAGATCCGCCTGATGCTCGCCCGGCAAATCGGCGCGCCAAACTCGCCGCAATGGTTCAACACCGGCCTTCATTGGGCCTACGGCATCGACGGCCCCGCGCAAGGCCACCATTTCGTCGACCACCAGACCGGCGAGTTGCGCGCTTCCGACAGCGCCTACGAGCACCCGCAGCCGCATGCCTGCTTCATCCAATCGGTCGCCGACGACCTCGTCAACGAGGGCGGCATCATGGACCTCTGGGTGCGCGAGGCGCGGCTCTTCAAATACGGCTCCGGGTCCGGCTCGAATTTCTCGAAGATCCGTGGCGAAGGCGAGGCGCTTTCCGGCGGCGGCCGCTCCTCGGGGCTGATGAGCTTTTTGCGAATCGGCGACCGAAGGTGGTCGAGGAACAGAAAGTCGCCGCGCTCGTCGCCGGCTCAAAGCTCGCGGCCCGGCACTTGAACATGATCATGACGGCGTGCCGCGAGGGCAGCGACCCGGCGCAGAACCCGGCGTTGAAGCGCGAGGTACGCGCCGCCCGCCGGGCAATGATCCCGGAGAGCTACATCCAGCGTGTCATTCAGTTCGCGCGCCAGGGTTATACCGAGATCGCGTTCCGCACCTACGATACCGATTGGGAATCAGAAGCCTACCTGACGGTCGCCGGACAGAATTCGAATAATTCGGTCCGGGTGTCGGACGATTTTGTCGA
>VAZT01000711.1 GCA_005884825.1 Alphaproteobacteria bacterium | reverse complement strand
TTGAAGGCACATCACCGGCAACTGGTCGAGCCCAAGACCCGGGAGCACCGAGGCCGTATCGTCAAGACCACCGGCGATGGGATGCTTGTCGAATTCCCGAGCGTCGTCGACGCGGTTCGCTGTGCCGCCGAAGCTCAGCGAGGGATGATCGACCGCGAGCCGCAGCTGCCCGACGAGCAGCGCATCAAATTTCGCATCGGCATCAATCTCGGGGACGTCATCGCCGAAGGCAGCGACATCTTCGGCGACGGCGTCAACGTCGCGGCGCGCCTCGAAGCGCTCGCCGAGCCCGGCGGGATCTGCGTTTCCGGAGTCGTGCGCGACCAGATCCGCGACAGGCTTCCCTATGAATTCGAGGATCTCGGCGAGCAGAACGTCAAAAACATTGCCCGCCCGGTGCGGGTCCACGCGCTTGGCCCGCAAGCCATCGCCGACCTGCCGGCGTCGAGCATGCCGATCTCCGCGTCCCGTCGCCGACACGGTCGCGGCGTCTCTATTGTGGCGGCAACCGCGGCGGTGCTCGCTCTCGGTGTCGGCGCGTGGTGGCTTTGGCCGACTACAAAACACTCTTCGGCACCGGAGGTGGCGACCGCTACATCAATTTCGCAGCCCTTCGTCGCGCCACGTCTGTCGATCGTCGTGCTGCCGTTCGCCAATCTCAGCAATGACCCCGAAAGGCAATACTTTGCCGATGGGATAACCGAGGATGTCACGACCGATCTGTCGCGCATCCCCAACATGTTCGTGATCGCACGCGGCACTGCGTTCAGCTATCGCGGCAAGCCGGCCGACCCGAAACAGATCGGCCGGGAGCTGGGCGTACGGTATCTGCTGGAAGGGAGCGTCCAGACACTAGGCACTCGGCTGCGGATCACTGCCCAGCTAATCGATGGCGAGACGAACGGCCGCTGAGACCGCCCGGCCGATCGCGGATCCCGACGCGCTCGACTATATTCTGCGGGGCATGGCCGCACTCAGGAAGCCGGCGACGCGCGACGGCTACGCGGAGACGATAGGCCTCTTTGAGCACGCCCTGGCACTCGACCCCCGGTCCGCCGAGGCGCAGAGCCGCCTGGCAGACGTGCTGAGTGCTCGCGTGATGGCTGGATGGGCCAGTTCGAGCGGGGCCGACCTCGCGCGCGCGGAAGGGCTCGCCGGACAGGCCATGACGGCATCTCCTCGCACCCCTATGGCGCATTTCGCCAAAGCTCAGGTGCTGCGCGCGCAGCGGCGATACGCGGAGGCCGTTCCGGAATACGAGACGGCGCTCACGTTAAATCGCAACATAGTGGCCGGCTGGCATGCTCTCGCGCAATGCAAGCTCTTTACAGGGTCGATAGAGGAGACGATCCCGCTCGAGGAGCAAGCCATCCGCCTCAGCCCCCGCGATCCTTTCCTCCATTTATTCTATTCAGAAATCGGATTCGTGCATCTGTTGCAATCGCGCACGGACGAGGCGATCCTATGGCTCGAAAAGGCGCGCAACGCCAATCCGGAACATCCGGGACCTCACATCAGGCTCGCTGCCGCGTACGGCCTCGAAGGCGAGCCCGAGCGGTCCGCCGCTGAGCTCGCGGAAGCCCGGAGGCTAGCCGTCGCGGGGACCTTTTCGAGCATTGCGAAGATGAAGGCTGGCATACCGTCTTCGGTGCCGCCCACGAGCCGCGCCTTGTTCGACACCACCTTTTTCGCCGGCCTGCGCAAGGCCGGAATGCCGGATGAGTGAAGCGGACCGGAGTAGCGGCATAAGATCGCCACAGTCGGGGTGTATGTTTCACGGATCGGCGGCTATGAGAGACGTTATGCGCGTCACAACCATTCAGCGAAACCGCGCTGCTTATTGCTGCAGATGCGTAGCGTCATGGCCATCGGGGTGCCGCGGCGGGTACGAAATTATGATCGAGGAGTTGGGCATCCCTGATCTCGACCTGATAAAACAGGCGCAACAGGGTGCGGCGAGGTGCCGGCCGACGCCGACGGTCCGGTCCTCGAGGACGATGTGGTATCCTTGGCCCGAAGCGGCCGTTCTGATTTTGACAAACCAAGGGGGAGAAACGTTATGAAACACACTGTCGCAGCCCTAGTGACGGCAAGCGGGTTCCTCGCCGCGTCTCTTTTGGCCGTGCCGATGGCGCGGGCCGCGGATGTGCTTACGCTGACCTCGCCGGCGATCCAGGACAACGGCACCCTGGCGATAAAAAATGCGTGCAGCGACAAAGAGAGAAGCCCGAATTGCGTCGGCGAGAACATCTCGCCGCCGCTCGCCTGGTCGAACCCGCCGGACGGTACCAAGAGTTTTGCCCTCCTGCTGTTCGATCCCGAAGGTCGCGCCCCGGCCGGCGTATCGCATATGGTGGTCTATGGGATCCCCGCCGACGTGAAGGGGTTTGCCGAGGGCGAACTCAGCAAGCCCTCGGACAAGTTTGTCGGCGGCAAGAGCACAATGAACCAGGCGGTCTACTGGGGCCCAGGCACGCCGCCAAACACCGATTGGCACCACTATACGTGGACCCTCGTCGCAACCGACCTCGACCCGAAGGCGCTGCAGCCGGGCATGACGCGCGAGGAATTGGCCGCTGCCCTGAAGGACCACGTGAAGGGCTCGGCCGGCCTGGTCACCCGGTTCCGGCACCCGACCTGATTGGGAGGGTGCAGCTAAGACGTCAGGCAGTGCCTTGGGACGCCGTGGTCGAGGGGCTCGGAGGGGGGGCCCTCGTAGGGGACACCCTCATCGGGATCGGCGCCGATCGTCGTGACGCCCTCGGCCACCGGAGGCTTGTCGGGGTCATCTCCGGAGCGGATCGTGCCGCCCGAAACCGTCTCCTGCCGCTCCGGCCAAATCATCCGAAACCGCTCGAGTGTGCGGCCGGTGCCGCTCGAAATGTAGACCACAGAACTCAAGAGGAACGTGTGATCGGCAATTTCTGCGCCGACTTTTTCATGCGTCTGCGCCCAGACAACCGTCTCGCCGCGAAACCAGGCGTTGAGCGCCGCCGTATCGTCGTGCTCGCCGTCCCCCCATAACAGGTGAGGCGATGCAACGCATTTCGATTGTTCTTCGGCTTTCGCCGGAGACAGCGCGACGAGCGCCGCGAAAAAGCTAGCCGAGACGAGTCTCAGGGAGGAGATCCTCCAAGCTGAACATTTCGGATGGATCGCCATGACGAAAATTTCCGCGTAACGGCTGCAATCATAACACGGCACCGATGTGGTGGACCACAGCCCGAAGCAAGCAGGGGTCAGCCAAGGAATTCCTGTCACATAAGTGCAAAATTACATCGCCACGTACCGTTATCATCTTTCTTCTGCTCCTTGCGGGTGGTCTGCTCGATGTGGCGTACAGCCTCTATGAGGTGCGATCATCTGGAATCTCGGTACCTGGTACCTTGGCCTCCCGGCGTCGAGTTCGCACACGCTGATCGGATCGATCAGTGGTGCCGCCGTTGCCGCAGCCAAGATTGCTGCCGCAGCCAAGATTGCGGCCGCAGCCGAGATCTAGCCCGAAAACAGGTTGAGGAATACGAGACCCGGGCATGCCTTCCGCAAGCGCCCTTGCACCCGGCCTCGGAGCCGACGCGAGCCCGCACAAACGCACGACACGATGGCACATTGCGCTGGGATGGATCTTGACCCTGCCCAGGCGATGATGCGAGTTGCGGACGATGTGATCCCGGCCTATTAGGGGACGCCTACCCGGGCCGGCAGGAGCCCAAGTCTCGGCCCACGCCACCTCGTGCTGCGATAAGAGGGGTGCGGATGTCAGAATTGGCGATCGACCGGCTGACGCCAGATGAAGCGACAGCGGCGGTTGCGTCGCGCCCGTGGCAGCGATATATCAACCGTGAGTTGTCCTGGCTCGCCTTCAACGAACGGGTGCTCGAGGAGGCGAGCAATTCGGGCCATCCGCTGCTCGAGCGGGTGCGATTCCTGTCGATCTCCGACAGCAACCTCGACGAGTTCTACATGGTGCGGGTCGCCGCCCTCAAGGAACTGACTGCGAGCGGCGTTCCGGTGAAGAGCGAGGACGGATTGACCCCGGACGAGCAGCTGGCCGCGATCTCCGAAGTCGCCGCAGGGTTGGTTCAGCGGCAGCAGCGCTGCTGGGCCGATCTGCAGAAGCGGCTGCACGCGGAAGGCATTTCCGTTCTCGACCACGAGGCGTTGACCGGCGACGACCGTGTTTGGCTGCAGCAGCTGTTCATCGATCGGCTGCTTCCGGTGCTGACGCCGATCGCGATCGACCCGGCGCACCCGTTCCCGTTCATTCCCAATCGCGCCTTGGCGATGGTTGTCGAGTTGCGCCGAGAGGACGGATCCCAGATCAATGCGCTGGTGCTCGTCCCCGAGCGCGTCGAGCGGTTCATCCGGCTGCCGGGCGAGAAGGGGCGGTTCACGCTGGTCGAGGAGGTGCTGCTCGCCGTGGGGTTGGCGGAGCTGTTTCCCGGAATGAAGCCGCTCGGTCATGGTCTGTTTCGGGCGTTGCGCGACAGCGACATCGAGATCGAGGAGAAGGCGCAAGACCTCGTCGTGATGTTCGAATCCGCGCTCAAACGGCGGCGGCGGGGCCAGATCATTCGCCTGACCTTTTCAGCCGGCACTCCGGAGCGGCTGCGTGATTTTGTGATCGAGCAGACCGGCACCCATCCCCAGG
>VAZT01000710.1 GCA_005884825.1 Alphaproteobacteria bacterium | reverse complement strand
GGAGAACAACAGCCCTGGGAATACTCTCGCGGGTGGCCGGGCCCGCACCCAAGGTTATGCGGGAGCCAGAGCGTGCCCGACCTTCCGTGCCCCGGCGAAATTGACGATCAGCAACGGCCTCGCGCGGGTCCGGTGGGGTGACCGTACGCTCGCAGGAAATGCGGCTCCCGAAGGGTCTCTGACGATGTCGACCGGATACGGACAAAAATTCGACGGCCGCATCGAGGGCCAACAGATCAAGGGTCAGCTCGTGGGGTATTGCGCATACACCTTGACATGGCGCAAGCAGGGCTGACCGCCTCCCGGCTGGAGCGGAAATAAAGGAAAGGGCGCTGTCGAGATCGGCGGCTTTGTTGTGATGCCGACCCTAAAATTGCCTTCTTCGCATGGGATACTGAAAGTGCCGCGGGATGGACCACGAAGATGCTGAGACATAACGGCTCTGGTCAAAAGCGCCGCCCCGACGCGCTGGGCAGATCCGCTGCAGATGCGGCTATAGACAATAATCGATGCAATTCATGATTGTAGCCTGCCGGTTATCTTGCCGTCGGCGCCCCCGAGTTGCGCTATGGTAGACTCGGTGAGCTGCGCTTTCCTGGTGCTTCGATTATGTCTCAATCCAAGGTTTGTTTGACCGTCGTCGCGCACCCGCTAGTTCAGCACAAGCTGTCGCTGATGCGCGACCGGGCCACCTCGACCGCGGAGTTCCGCCGGCTATTGCGCGAGATCAGTCTGCTGCTGGCTTATGAGGCGACGCGCGAGCTGCCTCTGGAGGATAGCGAGATCGAAACACCGCTGGAGAGCGGGGCCTTCCCGCTGCTCGCCGGCAAAAAGCTGTGTCTCGTCTCGATCCTGCGCGCCGGCAACGGCATTCTCGACGGGATGCTCGACCTCTTACCATCGGCGCGGGTCGGGCATATCGGGATTTACCGCGACCCGCGCACCCTGCAGGCGATCGAATATTATCTGAAACTGCCGGAGGACCTTGCGGAGCGCGACGTGGTCCTCTGCGATCCGATGCTCGCCACCGGCAACTCCGCGGTGGCGGCGATCTCGCGTCTGAAGGAGCTGGCGGCGCGCTCGATCAAGTTCGTCTGCCTCGTCGCCGCTCCGGAAGGCGTCGACAAGGTATCCTCGATCTTCCCCGATGTGCCGATCGTCGCGGCGGCGCTCGACCGCTGCCTCGACGAGGCCGGCTACATCCGTCCTGGTCTCGGCGACGCCGGCGACCGTCTCTTCGGTACGAAATAACACCGCAAGAATCGGATAGCACCGGGTTCGTCGATCACGAATCCTGTGTTCGCTTATTACCGCTTTTCAGCGGGTTTGGACGGCCTCACCTTCGCTTAAAGAACAGCGGAGCGGCTGATCGTGGCTGCCGTCGTGCGGAGCGAGGACATCGCGAACTGGCGCCCGGTCTTGGCCGGATTGTGCGCGAATCTGGTCGGGGTCGGCCTCGCCCGCTTCGCCTACACGCCGCTGATACCGGCGCTGATCGCCGCGCATTGGTTCTCGCCGTCGGCAACAGTCTATCTCGGGGCGGCGAACCTCGCCGGGTATCTCGGCGGCGCCTTGCTCGCGCGTCCGATAGCGGCACGCGCCGGTGCGGCACCGGCGCTGCGGGGGATGATGGTCGTGGCGAGCGCGGCGTTTTTTGCCTGCGCCTTTCCGCTTTCTTTCGGCTGGTTCTTTGCCTGGCGCTTTGCGTCGGGCATTTCAGGCGGCGCCCTGATGGCGCTCGCAGCCCCGGCGGTGCTCCCGCACATTCAGCCGTCACGGCGCGGGCTTGCCAGCGGCGCAATCTTCACCGGCGTCGGTCTCGGCATCGCTGCTTCGGGCACCCTGGTGCCGTTGCTGATGCATGCCGGGCTGGCGCAGACCTGGTTCGGCCTTGGCGCGGTCGCGCTGCTGCTCACGGTCATCTCCTGGGGTGGCTGGCCGCGCGAGCAATTCTCCGAAATCCATCAGGCGAGCGCGCCGCCGAGCCCGCGCTCCGCTCTGGTCGCGCTCTATGCCGAATACAGTCTAAACGCGATCGGTCTGGTGCCCCACATGATCTTCCCGCTGCGCGTTTGCTTTGCAGGCCGGGCTCGTCGCACTCCTGGTGTTCAGCGCGTCGCCGTTGTCCTTGAGCATTTCCAGCATCATCATCGGCGCGATGGTGCCCGGGGTCGTGCCGCTGGTGCTGGGCCGCGTGCATGAGCTGATCCCGCACGACGCCGATCAGCAAAGAAAAGCCTGGGGCTTGTGCACAACGGCCTTCGCGCTCGGGCAAGCGGCCGCCGCCTACGGCTTCTCCTATATCTTTGCCCACACCGGGGGCAGCTATCGGGTCCTGTTCGCGCTGGGCGCCGTGGCCCTCGCCACGGCGCTCGTGATCGACATGTCGATGGTCCGGCCGCCTACCAGGCGGCCCCTCTCCCGCAGTGCGTCGGCTTTGGGGAGAGGCGGAAGGCGCTGCGCTTTTCCACCCTGCGCGTGCTACGACTGCGGCTCTTGCGGAGAACATATGGTGAACCCATATTTTGGCCCCCGCTCGCCTCGGAGACGCTGATGCCGCAAATCGTTGCCGATCCACTTTACCGTCCTGTTTCCACCTGTTTCCCAGGCTTGGAATCTAGTAATTTCAGTCGCTTGGCCCTGTTCCTTTCTTGGCTCGCGCGGCTTCGTCAAGAAGCTTCGGCAACCGGCGCTTACGGCGCTAGGCTATGGCGAGTATTATCGGCGCGCCGAACGCCTGGCAGCCCACTTCGTCGGTCTCGGGCTCGGCGCCGATGACGTGGTCGCAATTCAGCTCCCGAATTGGAGCGAATTCGCCGTCGCGGTCAATGCGGCGATGCTGGCGGGAGTTCCGTTCTGCCAGTTTCACAGCGATTTTCGCAGCCGTGAGGTCGAGTTCATCCTGCGCTTCACAGGAGCTTCGGCGCTGATCGTGCCGAGCCGGTTCAGGCGCTTTGATTATCTGGACATGCTTGGGGCCTTGCGCCCGAAACTTCCGCTCCTCTGGCACCTAATGGTGGTCAGCGACGAATTGCCGCCCGGATCTTTCGATCTGCGCGCCTTTGTCGAGGACCCGACCGAACCGGCCATCGATCGTGAAAAGCTGCGCGAGAGACGCCCGCACGCCAACGATCTGTTGCGCACCGCCTTTACCTCCGGCACAACCGGCGATCCAAAAGCCGTTCTGCACCTGCACAACACGATGAATTGCGCAGCTCGTTTTGTCAACGAGGGACACCGCATCGACAGTGACAGTGTGCTGCTTGCATTTCTGCCGGTCGGCCTCAATTGGGGCCTGCTCAACGTGCTGCAGGCGCTGTTCGCCGGCTGTACGATCGTGCTTCAGGAGGTGTTCGACGCCAGTCAGGCGCTTGCCTTGATCGAGCGCGAACGGGTTACCCATTTCTGCTGTGCGCCGGCCCATCTCGTCTCGTTGCTGAACGTGCCCGATCTCGGCCGCTACGATCTTTCGTCATTGCAAGTCATGACAACTGGAGGCGCCTCCTGCCCGATCGAGGTGATCCATGAGGTCAGGG
>VAZT01000725.1 GCA_005884825.1 Alphaproteobacteria bacterium | reverse complement strand
CTCGACGGCCCGTGGCTCGTCCGCTTCAGGGCAGCACGTCTTTCAGGGTGAGCACGATGGCCCGCAGCGTGCCATCGTGCACGGTACCCAAGCGCACCAACGTTCCTACCGGCCGTCGCATCCGTTCGGCAAATTCTCCTTGGTTCATCGAGACAGTGGAAAGCCCGTCGACCTCGGTGATGACATCACCAACCTGCAGCCCGGCCGCTGCGGCCGCTGTATCCGGCAGAACGGTGGTCACGCCAAATCCGGCGCCCTCCATCCGGACCGCCTGGAAACCGGCACCTCCCTGGCCTGTTCTCGTGCCGAAGGCGCTCGAACGCTCGAACCAGACTTCACCGCCGCGGTAGTCGAACGTGATCACGAATTGTCTGAGGATCTCGTAACCGATGCTGCCGTCGATATCCGTTAACGGGAGCCCTTGTTGTCCGGTCGATGCGTATCGGGTTGCGGGCCGGTCGATCCGGCTCCCGGCGATATCGAACCGATCGAGCCGCATCAGGATCGTCTCAAACGGCCCGGCGGCCCCGATCGACTTAATCCGCAGTGCCGAGGGATGATGGGCGTCGAGGCCATGATCCTCGACGAACGCGCGCCGCAAGGTCAGCGCTCCGGTCGATCCTGTGTCCACCACGAACCTGCCCTCGATCCCGTCGGCCGCGCCAGGCACCACGGCCGTATTGCCGGCGAGGGTGAAAGGAACGCGTACGCCTTTCCCCTCGTATCGAAAATCCCTGCCCGGCCTCAGCGTCAAAATGCTGTGGCCGTAATCCAGACGCACCGCGAAGCGCGTCAGCAACTCGTAGCCGATAAAACCGGCAATCGCGGGCCGATTGCCGCGGTCTGTCACATGCCGTGGCAAAGCAAGCACGGCGAACCGCTGATCGGTCATCTCGGCGTCGCCGATGCGCACTTCAGCCACGCGCGTGAAGGCGATCGAGAGGCTGCCGCCGCCGCTGTCCCGAACCGTCCCGGTACCTTCTGTTTTAAGCCCAAGTGCCGCCGCGATCTCCGGCGTCACGGCATTCTCGGCGCCGGTGTCGAATATCAGCGGAAACGGTCCGCGCCCGTCGATGCTGACATCGACAATCACTTCGCCCGCCTCGACCGAAACGGGCACGACCGATTCTAACCCCGAAATGATGCGGGAGTCCGCCGACCCTTCCGCCTCGGCTGCGTTCGCGAGCACGGTTGGACGCAAGATCTTTGCGAGGCAAACAAAGGCACCACCCCCGATAATGAGGTGTCGTCTCCGAGTACCGGTCATCACTATCGGGTCTGTTTTGTCGGCAGCCATTTGCATGCCCTCACCAAGCTAAACCCTTGAAATCACGCAATTCATAATTTTAAATCCAGATAATGGACTTGAGGTAGAATGATCACCGGCCGGGGGGTGACTTGATCGCGCCAGGCCGGCGCAATACCTTTTCGAGGATGCCGGTGAAACTGCTCCGTCGGATTTTAGTCCTGTTGATCGTGACCGCCTATGTCGGCGCCACGGTATTTCAGGTCGCACCGGTTTTTGCGGCAAGCGCCGCAACGGGCAGCGCCGCCATGAACGGCATGACCCATGAGGAGCCCGGCCATAGCGACAAGATGCCCTGCAAAGGCATGCTGCCCGCCTGCATCACCGACATCGGCTGCATTTTCCTGGTGAGACCCCTCTTTTCTCGCTCGGCAATTCCGTTTCGGACGCCACCGGCGCGCGTAGCGCCGGCGCTGAAGCTGAACGGCGTGAAGCGACAACCGGCGCGGCGCCCTTGACGGCGGGTGCCACAGGCAACACGCGACCATCCTCATCCGTGGCCGCACAGAATGGGAGTTGATCATGCGCTTACATCTGCACGCGCGCGCGCTCGTCGCCGCGATCTTCGCCGCCTCGACACTGGTCGCGGCTTACGGGCTGGCCGCCCCTAACGACTACCGCTTCGCGCTGGTCCAAGCCCAGCCAACCGGTCCGGGCAAAACCGCCGTCACGGTTCGCCTTCTCCATGTGCCGGACAACAAGCCGGTCGCCGGCGCCGTGCTGTTCGAGAGCAAGAGCGATATGGGGCCGAGCGGCATGGCCGAAATGCCGGGCAAGGTTAGCCCTCTGTCCGCGGACAAACCCGGGCTTTATCGCTTTCAGATCGAGACCGGCATGGCCGGCAAGTGGGCGCTCAATCTCGGCGCCAAGGTGCAGGGCGAGGCCGACACGGTGCGCGGCAGCATCACGTTCGACGCGGCGAAATAATATGCTGCGCCAACTCTCCCGCTCACCGCCGCCGCCGTACGTCGTGTGCATACTCCCGGTGCTGACGATCATGCTGCTTTCGGGGCCGGCCGTCGCCGAGGCGCCGGTTTCCCTTGCTGCGCCAGGCGCCACGCTTGATGAGGTGCTGGCGATTGCGCGGCGGCTGAGCCCCGATCTCGCGGCGCGGGCGCTCGATACCGAGGCCGCGCAGGCGCGGGTCGCGATCGCCGGCTCGCTCGGCGATCCGACGCTGCGCATCACCTCGGATGAAATCGACCGCACCAGCGGGCCGCGCCAGAACAAGATGTTCTTCACGGTCGAGCAGGAATTCCCGCTGTGGGGCAAGCTGGACCTGCGGCGCGACCAGGCCAATGCCGACGTCGCCCGCAGCCGCGCCGATACGCGCGTGACCGAGGCCGAGCTCATCGAGAAGGTCAAGGTCGCCTTCGCCCAATATTACCAGGCCGACCAGGCGATCCGCACGACAGAGGATTTGCATCGGGTCGTGCACGATATGGCGCGTGTGGCGCGCGACCGTTACGCGCAGGGCCGTGGCGCCCAGCAGGAAGTCTACAAGGCCGAAGTCGAAATCACCCGCCTTCGCGCGCCCGGTGAAAATACGCGCTCTGCCCTCCGGCGCAGCGCTTGCGCCGGAGCCTCTGATGCAACAGGCACGCGTCGGCAACCCCTCCCTTGCCGGCCGGGATGCGCAGATCTCCGCCGCCGCCGCCGGCAAACAGCTCGCCGACAAGAGCTGGTATCCGGACGTGACGTTGAAGGCCGGCGCGATTGATCGCACCGGCAACGGCCCGAACGGTTACATGGCGGAGATCGGTTTCCGCGTTCCGCTGCAATGGGGCCTGCATGAGGCGCAGCAGCGCGAAGCCACAGCCCAGGTCGGTGCCGCGCAGGCACGCCGGCAAGCGCTCGAGCTGCAGATCCAAAGCGAGCTCGGCGAATTCGTGGCCGACCTCGCTGGCAGCCGCAAGACCGGCGATCTGATCCGAACTCAGTTATTACCGCAGAGCCAGGCGCTGCTGCGGTCCGGTGTTGCGGGCTACGGCCTGGGGCGCGCCGAGCTCGTCGACGTGCTGCGCGCCGAGCACGATCTTGCCGATCAGCGCATCGAATTGCTCAGCGCCGAATTCGATCAGCAGCGGCAGCTGGCCGCGATCGAGCGGCTGATCGGGGGTGACCTGTGAAGCCCCGGCGCAAAATCAGCGTGCTGCTCCTGGCTTTAATCGCCGCAGCGATGATCGGTGGTTATGAGCTCGGCCGGCATCCAGCCGTAATCGGCATCGCCGCGGCGGCCGATCGCACGCCGCTTTACTACCAGGATCCGTCGGGCAAGCCCGACTACTCGGCGACACCCAAAAAAGACGCCGAGGGCCGAGATTACGTTCCGGTCTATGACGAACCGGGCGCGGCGCCGGCCAGCACACCCGCTCCGCCCGCTGCCGCGCCGCGCCGCGAACGCAACATTCTCTATTACCGCAACCCCATGGGCCTGCCCGACACCTCGCCGGTGCCGAAGAAGGATTCCATGGGCATGGATTACATCCCGGTCTATGCCGACGAAGGCAGCGGCACCGTTCCGGGCACGGTCGCGATCAGTCCCGAACGCATCCAAATGCTCGGCGTGCGTACCGAGGCCGCGTCCTTGCGCCCCATGGCGCACACCGTGCGCGCCGTCGGCACCGTGGCGGCCGACGAGCGCCGCATCGGCGT
>VAZT01000724.1 GCA_005884825.1 Alphaproteobacteria bacterium | reverse complement strand
CCAGCTCGGGGGCGACGAGATGGCGGCCAAAGGGTTTTTTACGGCTATGCTCGAACGCCCTGAGATGGAATTTCTCGGGCTCCGTGGCCTGCTTAACCAAGCACTGCGCGCCGGCGATCGAGGAACGGCGCTGCGCCTGACCGAGCGCGCCGCGGCTTTGCGTCCGGACACCACCTGGGCGGTCGAGAACCTGTTCGAGCTGGAAGCACGCGAAGGGCGATGGGACGCGGCCCTAGAGACGCTGGCGCAAGCGGTCAAGCGCCGGATCATCCCGCGCGAGCGCGCCCGGCATCACCGCGGTGTGATCCTTTACGAGCTCAGCCTTACCGCACTGGCCAGCGGCGACCGGGCCCGCGGGCGAAATTTGGCGGCCCAGGCCCAGGCGTTGACGCCGGATCTTGCGGCTCCGGCAGCCCATCACGCCCGAGTGCTGCTCCAAGAGCATCGTACCGGACCTGCGGCAAAGGCCATCGAACGCGCCTGGCGGACGATTCCCCATCCGGATCTCGCGCAGATCTACGGCGCAATCCACGATGGGGCTGCGCCTCTCGACAGGTTGAAGAGCTTCGAGCGGCTTGCGGCGCAGAACCCCGATGCGCGGGAAACTCATCTTGCCGTGGCGGAAGCGGCGCTCGACGCGCAGCTATGGGGCGAGGCGCGCCGCCACCTCGAACAGGCGCTGAACGCGCCGGCACCGCCCTTTATCGCCAGGTTGCCAAACCCCGCTCCCTTCGCCGTACCGCCAGCCGCTGACGAGAGCCCGAGCCTGGCGGGCCCGACGCCGCGTCTGTGCCTGATGATGGCGCGCCTCGAGGAAGCCGAACACGGTGTCGGCCCAGGGTCGCGCGAATGGCTCGACCGCGCCGTCACCGCGATGCCCGACCCACGCTATGTCTGCGCCGTTTGCGGCGGAGATAGCCTTGAATGGAGAGTGCTCTGTCCACACTGCGGCAGTTTTGACACGCTGGCGTGGCGGACACCAGCCTGGGCCGCCGCAGCCAACACCGTCCCGATTTTGGCAAAACCGCCGAGCGCCGAAGAACGGCAGTTGCCGGCCGCGCACTCGGCGAGCGGCTGAGACGGTCGCGAATCGGCTTGGCGACGCCGGGATTAAACGCTAAAAGCTCGTCCCGGCAGGCGCCGCGGTCGCCTGCCAGTCGTTGCCCCGGTAGCTCAGCGGTAGAGCAACCGCTTCGTAAGCGGTAGGTCGTTGGTTCAAATCCGACTCGGGGCACCATCTGGTCCAAAGAAAGCGCATCAGAAGGTGGGCCGCTGAATGAAACAGCCGACAATGGTTGAAACGATCGCGAGGCGGCTGCTCGCACGCCAAGGCATCGGGGTGATCTGGCAACTTCACTTGCGGGCTTCCGCTTCGCATCTCAAGGGCAATTGGTTATCTGCAGCGGCTTTGATCGGGATTGCGGAAGCCGCCGAAAGACAGTGGGCCGGCTGGGCCGGTTCGCCGTGACGATCTGCACTGGACAGTAACGGCAACAAACCCCAGGGGCGACAAATGATCGAGGCGAGCGGGGGTGGACCACGTTGTGCTCCACGATGTGGAGCACTGGACGGTGAGCGCGGTCCCGGCCGGGATCGATGCATCTGCTTGCGCGACCCCGAGACCCGCACCACACTTGCGGTCCTCTTCGTCGGCGGTCTGATCGCCGCCTCGTTCTGGATATTGTGGCCGTTTTTGCCGGCGGTAATTTGGGCGACGACTCTGGTTGTCGCCACCTGGCCCATCATGCTGCAGGTCCAGCTGCGGCTCTGGCACAAGCGCGGGCTGGCAGTTGCGGTGATGACGATCGCATTGCTGCTGATCTTTGTATTGCCGTTCTGGCTGGCAATTGCAACGATCACGCAGCATTTCGATCGCATTGCCGGCTGGGTGACCTCTTTGTCGTCCTTTCAGTTGCCGCCGCCCCCGCACTGGCTGGCCGGTTTGCCGTTCTTTGGCGAGCAGGCCGCTTCGTTCTGGGCAAATGCTGCAGTGAGCGGTATCGAGCCATTGATGGCAAGGGCGGCGCCTTACGCGGGCGGTGCTGCGGCGTGGTTCGTCAGCGCGTTGGGCGGCTTTGGGGTGCTGTTTGTCCAGTTTGTCCTGACCGTGATTATCGCCGTGATCCTCTATGGAAGCGGCGAGCGCGCGGCCAGCCTCGTCCGCCGCTTCGGGCGTCGCCTCGCCGGCGAGCGGGGTGAACAATCGGTCCTCCTCGCAGGGCAAGCGATCCGCAGCGTCGCTCTCGGCGTGGTCGTGACCGCGGTTGGACAATCGGTGCTCGGCGGCCTTGGTTTGGCCCTGGCGGGCGTGCCATTAGCTGCGGTGCTGACCGCGGTGATGTTCATGCTTTGCCTCGCACAGCTTGGACCCTTGCCGGTGCTGGTGCCGGCGGTGGTCTGGCTGTATTGGAGCGGTGAGTCGGTCTGGGGCACCGTCCTTGTGATCTGGAGCGTGCTGCTCAGCACGACAGACAGCGTCGTGCGTCCGTTGTTGATCCGCAGGGGCGCCCATTTGCCGTTGCTTCTGCTGCTCGCCGGGGTTATCGGCGGTCTGATTGCTTTTGGTCTGGTCGGCATCTTCCTCGGCCCGGTCGTGCTGGCGGTGGCATACACCCTGTTACTGTCGTGGATGGCCGAGGCAAATACACCCGATAACGAAATTGCCGCACCTCGCCGATGAGGATTGTGCCGACGCGTGCGACTTGTCGTTCCGCCTCCATCGTGATAAGGGACATGATCCTCTGCAACAATGCTTTCAGTGGACAGTGCAATTCATCGTGAGGGGGCGATGGAAGCCATGACTAGTGGGATCACAAATTTCTGCCGATTGACTTTTCTGTTCGTCGCACTGACGGGCGCGACTACAGCGAGCGCGCAGACGCCAGCGAATCCCCCGACTGCCGAGATCCCTCGTTTCCTCGTGTATTTTGACGAATTCAGCGCCAACCTGTCCGATGAAGCAAAAGCGACGATCGCCGATGCCGCGAAACGGGCGCGGGACACTGGTGCGAAAGTTATTGTCATCCAAGCACGTGCGAGCGCCACGGGTAAAGCAGAGACCAACAAATATCTCGCGCAGACGCGCAGCTCGATTGTCACGGATCAGCTTGAGGAAGACGGCATTGCGCGGACGATGATCCGGCAGGATCCGATAGGCCAGACCGGATCGAGCGATCCCTCCGTTTATAACCGTCGGGTCGATATTATCCTCGAACGCTGACGAGCGGAGAGCGGGGATCTTGGACTACCAGCTGATCGTCAGCGCGCCTTCGCGCATCTCGAAGCTCTTCAGCCGTTTTAGAAAACTCATCCCGAGCAGCGACTGATCCAGATTTTCGATCACTGCAGCCGGCACGTTCTCGATCGAGAGCTGCTCGACGCGAACCTCGCGCAGCATCACCGAAGCGAAACGCACCCGACCATTGGCGGTCTGGGTGACCTGATTGAAGATCAGCTCGCTGCGTCCGATCCCTGCGGCGCGGGCATCGTCGAGAGTTAGGGCGACAAGGCTCGCGCCGGTATCGACGACGAAGCGAGTTGGTGCGCCGTTGACTGTGGCTGTCAGGCTGAAATGACCGCGCCGATCGGCGCGATAAACCAGTGTGCGGCTGGAAGACGGTCTGAGGATGGTCAGCGCCGGAGGTGCGGTGGTCGACGGCGGTGTGCCCGTCCGGTCGGGCACACTCGCGTCGGGGGTTACCACCGCCGGTTCAGCAGCGGGCGCTCTGGGACGAAGGTTCCAGAATATCCAATCGTAAATCTGACCATCTGCGTATTTTACCTGGCACAGCTTATTGTCGTCGGCGACGATTACACCGGACCTGCCCTCTTTGTCGATGACCTGCTGACCGGCGACGCATCTCGTCAATTCTTGCGGTGCGGCAGACGACAGCTCGCTGTCAAGCACCAAAACAGCGAATGCCATGACCGCTCTATTCATGACTTCGCTCCTCC
>VAZT01000224.1 GCA_005884825.1 Alphaproteobacteria bacterium | reverse complement strand
TCCGAGCTGCCGCGGGATCCGGCGTGGTATCGCGAACGCGCCCGTGCTTTGCCGGCCTGGCAGGACCCCCCATCGGTACCGGGCAGCTTTCGCCGCAGGGCGGTCGAGGACGTGCTCTACACGTCGGCCTCGATGGCCGGAATGTGGCGGTTCCCGCACTACGCGACGCACCGTCCCTATCATCAGCTGATCGAGTATGCCGGCTGGCTGCGGCGCCTCGCATTGATGCGCCGCGCCGAGCGGCGCGCGGCGGCGGCGATCGAGGGTATCTGCAGCAGCCCCGGCCCTGTCTTTCTTTTCCCGTTGCAGCTGGATTGCGACTACCAGGTACGGGTGCACTCGCCGTTTCGGGCGATGCATCTGGCGATCGAGCACGTTCTCGCCTCGTTCGCCCGTCACGCCCCCTCGGTGGCGCGGCTGATCGTCAAACTCCATCCACTCGACAGCGGGTTGATCGACTGGGCCGCTATCACCGGCTATCTCGCCGTCGAGCTCGGGATCGCCGACCGGGTCATCATTCTCGACGGCGGCGATATGGGCGCGCTGTTGGCGCGCAAGCCGGCCGTTGTCACCGTCAACAGCACCGTCGGCACCTTGGCGCTTGCATGCGGGCTTCCGGTCGTAGCGCTCGGCAAAGCGGTTTACGACATCGCCGGGCTGACTTTTCAGGGCGAGCTCGATGATTTCTGGAGGGCGCCGACGCCGCCCGATGCCATGTTGTTCGACGCCTTCCGACGGGTGCTCGCCGCCCGCTGCCTGATCCCCGGCTCGTTCTTCAACGAAGCCGGGCTGAGGCTTGCGGTCGAGGCCGCGATCGAGCGGCTCGAAGCCACCTATGCGCGCGCCGCACGCGGTGTGCCGAGGCCGTCAGCCGATATCGAGTCGCCGATCGCCGCGGCCGTTTCGATGCGGTAACGCCGTCCGCGCGAGCGCGCGGCAGAGCTCGGATGCACGACTTCGTTCCGCCCTTTCCCGACAGGCCGAAGCAGCCGCTCTCGGCGTTTGCGACATTGCGTCTGGCGCGGCGCAACTTTCTTGCAATCTGGGAAGAGCGCTCCTTCGAATGGGAGGTGTTTTCGACCCGCATGCTGTCGCGCACGCTGTTCGTCTGCAACAGCTCGGATACCGTCGCCTCGGCCTTTGTCGAACATCACGACAGTTTCGAGCGCAAGAGCCCGCAGATGCGCCACGGGCTGGCGCCGCTTCTCGGCGACGGGCTGTTCATCAGCGACGGCGAGACATGGCGGCGCCGGCGGCGCATTGTCGCGCCGATTGTCCATGTCTCGCATCTGCCGCTGTTCGCTCCGCTGATGGTCCAGGCAGCCTGCGAAACCGCCGAACGCTGGGCGAACCTGCCGCAGGAGATGCCGGTCAATGCGCTGACCGAGATGGCGACATTGACGGCGGAGATTATCTGCCGGACGGTTTTCGGGCGGCAGCTCGGCGCCGAGCACGCGGCGGAAATCGTCGCGGCCTTCAGCGAATACCAGCGCCTGGTCGGACAACTGGATCTCGCCTATTTCTTCGGTTTGCCGGATTGGATCCCGCGGTTTCATTCGCCGGCGATCCACCGCTCCGCCAGACGCATCCACAGGGTCCTGGAGCAGGTCATCGGCGATTGCCGTGAGCGGTTGTCCAGCGGCGAAGCCTCGATGATCCGCCTGTTGCTGGAAGCGCGCGATCCCGAGACCGGAGAGCCCCTCGACGATGTGGCACTGCGCAACGAAGCGGCGGTGATCTTTATGGCGGGCCACGAGACGACGGCGAACTCGCTCGCTTGGGCCTGGTACCTGCTTTCGCAAGCGCCGGAGGTCGAAGAACGCCTTCACGCAGAGCTGGCAAAAGCCCTCGGCGGCCGCCAGCCGACCCTCGACGATGTTCCCGAACTGCCCTACACCCGAGCAATATTCGAGGAGACAGTGCGGCTCTACCCTCCAGTCCCGCTCCTGGCGCGGCAGGCATTGCGCGACGAGACGATCCGCGGCCGTTCCGTGCCGGCGGGATCCCTCGTCATCGTTGTCCCGTGGCTGCTCCACCGGCACCGCAAATTTTGGGGAAAGCCGGATCACTACATCCCGGAGCGCTTTCTGCCGGAGAACGCGCAGTATCGCGTGAGACACGCTTATGTTCCGTTCAGTGTCGGTCCCCGCATTTGTGCCGGCGCCGCCTTCGGTCTGACCGAAGCTGTCCTGTGCCTCGCCACTCTGGCTCAGCGGGTCCGACTGCGCTTGGCTCCCGATGCCGTCGTCGCGCCGGTTTGCCGCCTGACCTTGCGGCCCGGGGACGATTTGCGCATGTACGTCGAGAACCGCGCCTAAACCGATTTGTCGGAATAGGGCCGGCGGGCGACGCCGGTGACCTGACCCGCATTGTCGACGACGTAGCGGACGTGCCGCCACACGACCGGGGACGTGACGGCGCCGCCCCAGATAACCGAGGCATGAAACATCGGGGCGGGCAGAATCGTCCAGACGAGGAGGTGCTGCGCCAAACGAAAGCCGATGCCGTCGGTTACGCCGAGTTTGCTGCCGATGGCCAACCGGATCTCGGTCGCGGTCGAGCCCAGACAGCCGAGAACAAAGAGGGCGGGCACGGCGAGCCCCCAGCCGAGCCCATTCGACAGCAGGGCAATCCTGGCCGCCAGGTCGGTGGTAACGACGAAAGCGGCGAAGCTCCACAATCTCGGGCGGTAGAGCCGGATCAGCTGGTACTGCCGGCGCGCAAAGCGCCAAACATCACAAAGGTTGCCGGCGAGCGGGGTCGGCGGCCGAATTGCCCGGCGGGTCAGCACGCGGAGGCCAGTTTGCGCCGCGCGATCGCCGATCGGCAAATCCTCGGTCAAGGCGTGCCCGATCGTTTTCGGCAGATCGAGAGCAGCGAGGGCGTCGCGCGTGAACGCGAGGGAACCGCCCCAAGCCGGCCTGGTCCAGCGAACCCGCGGCAAGACGGCGACGGCGCGGTCGATCGAGGCGACGAGGACGGTGCCGAGCGAGATCCTCGTCGGCACGGGCCAGCGATAACCATTGACGAGGTCGGCGCGCCCCGCAGCCAATGGCGCGACCAACATCGCCAGCCACCATGGCGGCGGCCGGATGTCCGCATCGAGCAGCACGATGTACGCATCATCGGCCTCGAGCTGTGCCAGCGCGGCGAGAAGGTTGGTGCATTTCTGGCTGCGCAGCGCCGAGAGACCGGCGACGACGAGCTCGACATTCAGCTGAGGAAATTGCTCGGCGAGGGCTGCGACGCGCCGGTAAGCGGGATCTTCGCGGGCCTCGACCGAAACGATCAATCGGCGCGGCCTCAGCGACTGGGCAGTCAGAGCGGCGAGCAGATCCTCGAGCCCGGGGAGCGTGCCTGTTACCGGCAACACCAAGGCGACGCTCACGGATAGGCGGTTATCGAGGACCCGCAGCCGGGCGAAAAAGAGGAGAGCCAACGCGATCGACGAGAGCGAATAGAAGACTGCGACCGCAGCGGCGATCCACGCCATCACGGCGGCTTGCGGGCGATGAGGAGCAACCCCGAAGGCCTTGCCGATGCCGGAACACGGAACAGCGCATCGCAGGCGCGGCCGACCAGCCAGCCCCAAGCGAGCGCGCAGTGCCAGGTCCAATGCGCTCGGAAGTAGCGATCGCCGGTCAGTTTGGGAGCGCATCGGCTCATCCAATAAATCAGGCTGTCAAAAGAGAAGGGCACCGGTTCGATCGCTTCCGTCTTCAGATCGACCACGCCCGCAACTGCCTGCAAGGCGCCTTCGTCCCACCAGCTGAGATGATGCGGCGGCGCATTGAGCACGAAATTCGGGATCTCGGTCAGCGGCGATGTCCGGCTGGGCACGACAATGCACAGCCGTCCACCGGGTCTAACGCATTTTACCAGATCGCGGATGAAGTCCAGTGGGTCGGCCACGTGCTCGATGGCGTGAAAGGCGCAGACGACGTCGTATTCTTCGGGATGTAAGGCGGCATGCGCGCCGATCGTTTCGTTCCTGACGTCGAACTCGCCAGCGTTGGCATAACAATGCGGGTCGAGCCCGACATAGACAGCATGCGGCAAATGCCGCGCCAGGCCGCCTTCGCCGCAGCCGACGTCGAGAACTTTATCCCCCGGTCGAACCAGTTCGGCGATGCGCCTGAATTCGGCCCTGGCGATGCGCGGAGCACTCAAGGCCCGGTGAAAGTCTCCACGCCGGTAAAGGTCAAGATAAAAGTCCTCGTCGCCCTCCAGCATCGGTTCGAAGAAGGCGAGCCCGCAGGGCGATTCCCACAGGTCGAAGTGGTCGACACCGGCGAGCTGCCGATCCGTCGAAACCCCGAAAGCTCCGCGCCACAATCCACTGATTAGCCGACCGCTGATCGGCTGAATGTGGCGCGTCGCCGGCACACCGGTTACGGGACATCTGGGGATCGCTCGCACTGCGTTGTTCCTGGGCCCGCCAACACTTCGTGTTCGATCAGCTCCGGCGCTCAGCGATTCGGCAGGTCGAGGGGGTAGATCGGGCGCCTGACCTTCTTGAAATCGAGTTGGCCGTAATCGGAGGTGCAGACGCCGACGCCGGCGCAGTCGACGACGGCTTTCGCCATTGCACCGAGCCCGGCGCGCCAGTGGATGCGGCTCTTCAACATGATATAGCGTTTCTGCATCGGGTCGATGCCGAGGCTCGAGAGGCAGTTGAGGTCGGAGGGCTCGACATGGCGCGAGATCAGCGCGATCTCGACCGGCCCGGTATCCAGCACCACCGATGGGCCCATGTCCATCTGCACGCCGCGCGCCATTGGTCCGCGGTTGCGATAGCGACCGTCCGATATGATCTTGACCGTGCCGGTCACGTTCAGCGGCGGGCTGTCGGCCGGGATCGCCGGCATCGCGATCTTGCCGCCGATCGACAGGCTGACCTCGGCGCCGACCCCGGCAGCGATCGCCTGCTGTACCGCATCCGGATCGTAGATCGCAAAGGCGGCGACATTATCGAGCCCCTGCCGCAGGATTTCCGCCAGCACGACGGTCGTGTCCATCGTGCCGCCCGAGGCGCAGTTGTCGTAATGGTCGAGCAGCACGATTGGCCCCTCGCCCGGCGCGCTCGACGGCATTGTCTTGGCGCGGGCGACGGATTGCTGCAACGGCTCGATTTTGTAAACAAAGGCCTCGCGCTCGACCCAGGCGCGGTCCAATAGCTCGTCGCGGAGGTCTTCGGCGAGCTTGCGGTCGCCGTCGGTCACGACCACGGCACTCAGCCCGGCATTCGCGATGTCGGCGTGCGGAAACCCGGTAAAAAGGCTCGCGGCCAATGCGCCCTCGGCCGTCATCGTGGCGCAGCGGTGCTGCAATTCCTTGTTCGGGTGATCGTCGGTGCCCTGCCGCATCACATGCGGCAGCATCGGCACATTGCCCCACGCCATGACCGGCTTCACCTCGCCGCGGATCGTGCGCAGCAGGATCTCACCGGCGAGCCTGGCGGTCTCGTAGGTGTCGATGTGCGGGTAGGTCCGGTACCCGGTCACGACGGTCGCATTGGCGATGATCTCGTCATAGAGATTGGCGTGCATATCGAGAGATACGGCGATCGGCGTCTTGGCGTCGATCGCGCGCAGCCGTTTGAGAAATTGGCCCTCGCCGTCCTCGAGGCTCTCGGTGACCATCGCGCCGTGCAGGTCGAGCATAATGCCGTCGAAACCGCCGCGCGCGGCCGCCTCACAGACCGTGTCGGTGATGTGCGCGTAGGCGGTGTCGTCGACCGGACGGCTCGGCGGCGCCCCGGCGGCGATCGGCAATACGATCTCCGCACCCTCCTGCTCGGCGAGGTCGAGATAGGCGCCGAGGCCGGTACCGGTGCCGCGAAAGGCTCGGATCGCCGCCTCGCCATAGAGCGGCCCTGGACCATTGCCGAACCGCGCCAGCGGTGTCGGCACCGGCGAGAAGGTATTGGTCTCGTGCTTCATCATCGCGATCAGCAAGCGCATTTCCGGGTCTCCATGGCTCCGTCACTTATGCCGCTTCTGGACGCAGGCGGCAATTATGGATACATCTATAGCCATATCTCCGGAAGGATGCTCTAAATGACCGCCTACAGTGTCGCCGAGGCAAAAAACACGCTTCCCAAACTGATCGACCGTGCCTTGCAGGGTGAGGAGGTGGTCATCACACGGCATGGCAAACCGGTTGCCGAGCTCAAGCCGCTGAGGCGGCAGCCCCCGGCGCCCGCCGGGACTTACGCCTGGTTGCGATCGCGCCGCGACGCCCGTCCGGGCGTAGGTCTGACTTCGGTCGAGATTTTGGATCTGCTCTACGAGACCGACGATCTTTGACCTGTTATCTCGACTCCAGCGTCATGCTTCCGATCCTGATCAAAGAGCCGGCGAGCGCTGTGGTCGACGCGTTCATGTCTACGGTTCAACAGGAGTTGTGGGTCAGCGATTTCGCCGCCGCCGAAGTGGCCTCGGCGGTGTCGCGACTCGTTCGCACTGGGCGCCTCCACGCGACAGACGGGGCGGCCAGCCTGTCCGATTTTGACGTATGGCGAGCAGCGATGACCAGAGCAGCGGAAATCCATGCCGCGGATGTTCGCCTCGCGGCTGCCTTTGTTCGGCGGTTCGATCTCGCGCTGCGTGCTCCGGACGCGCTGCACCTTGCGATCGCGCGGCGTCTCGATGTCGCGCTGGTCACACTTGATAGACGAATGGCGGCGGCCGCCAAAGAGCTCGGCGTGGCCGTCGAGGTGCCGACCAGCGACTGAGGTAACTACCGGAGGCTGATTCGCAGGAGGGGAGACGCGGCAGTTGAATCATCTGAATGCGTCTGAGCACTAGCCTTGCCTGGGTTGGCATGCTGGCTGCATGCTTCTGCGAGGGAGTAAGGGAGACGCCGGCGCAAAGGAAATGAGCACTCGACTTTTCTTCCAGATTGGCGGCTGCGCGGAACCCGGGCGGACGCTCGTAAGATCGGGATGATGAAACACATCGCAGTCCTCACGAGTGGTGGCGATGCCCCCGGCATGAATGCGGCCATACGCGCCGTCACGCGCAGTGCGCTAGATCTGGGCATGACGGTCTACGGCGTGCGCCAAGGCTGGCAAGGCCTGGTCGAGGGTCAGTTCCGACAACTCAGTGCGCGCGACGTCGGCGGCATCATTCAGGTCGGCGGCACGTTTCTCGGCAGTGCTCGATCCGCAGAATTCCGCGAGGAGAGTGGCCGGTCCAAGGCGCTCCGCAATCTC
>VAZT01000223.1 GCA_005884825.1 Alphaproteobacteria bacterium | reverse complement strand
CACCCCGACGGCGTGTGGCCGGAATCCTCGAAATACATCGAGGAGCAGTTCGCGGGCCGGCCGGCCGACGTCGTTCACAAGATCACTTGCGAGAACGCGGCCAAATTTTACGGCCTGATCAACTGAAGCGTTCGTTTCTTGGTCAGTCGGCTGGTTCGAACGTGGCGGCGTAGTCGGCCTCCAAGTCCGGCGGTGTCCCGGTGCGCTTTGTGGCCAGCGAGACGATGCGGCCTGCCAAGCCCGCATAGGCCGATTTCCAGTCGGCAGCCCGGCTGTGCACGGCTGCTGCACATTCGCGAAGAGCGGCCGTGCCTGCGGCCGCCGCGCGCGGCAGGACATCGGCGACAAAGGCCAGGACGACCGATGCCGGCACCGGCGGTCTGTCAGCGGGTCCGATGGGCGGGGCGGCGTCGAGCGCCCAGCGGCTCGCCGCCATGATCCCAGGCTCGGCGAGCACCGCCTCGCGCAACACGCGGTTTCGGTAGTGCTCGACAGCCAGCGGGAGCTTGTCGGCCGCTCGCCCGCCGCCGATCCAGGCATCGACATTCCCGGGTCCCCAATTGTAGGCCGCGACTGCGTCTTTCCAATTGCCGTAGCGCCGGTACATACGGGCGAGATAGGCACGGCCCAGCGCACGGTTCTGGTCCAGGTCGAACCGGTCGCCGCCGCCGACATCGAAGGCTGCCGCGGCGCTGACCTGCATCGGTCCCTGCGGCCCGCCCGGCTCCGGACGCCACATGCGCAGATCGGCGCCGTGGGTCGATTCGGCGCCGTCGACCGCGAAGGCGACACGGTCGAGATCGGCCGCGGAAGCCGGGCCGAACAACTCCGTTTCGGTGACGGCCGGAAGCCCCGCGCCCCGTAGAATGCTGACCGGCCGGTCCCGCAGATTTGCAAAAGTCACCACTTGCATCATCATTGCCGCCGGGCGGACTTGGCCCGGTGTAACCAGGCCGCGTTCGCTGTCGCCGCGCAAAATTCGGACTGCATTCCTCCGCGGATCGGCAAAGGTCACGACCTCGGCTGTCTCGACCTTCTCCGCGACCGGTTTCTGCCCGGTCTTGTCGTGCGCCGGCGAGCCGCCGCGCACGATCTTAACCGGACTCCACCCCGTATCGGGGAAGGTAACCAATTGCACGCTTCCGGTTTTGCCTTCGATCGCGTGCTTGAGGGTTTCGGCCGTGATCTGCGCCTTGGCCTTCGCTGCGGCCTCAGCGGTGCATGCCGTCCACAGCGCCGCGCCTGCGCAGACGAATAGGATCGCCCAAATTCCGCCCCGCATCGCCCCCTCGATCGGTGCGGGTGATCAAATCACCCCCAACGCGAAGCATCCTAGCCGAAACCGTCCAGGATTCGACCGAAAATTCCCCAGCATGCCGGAGACCAGCGCCTTGTCATCGAATCCAGCGATCAACTAGCATCGCTTACACATCGGATGGTGAGGAGACGGGCATGGCGAAGGTTCTGGTGATCCACGGCGCGGGGATGAACATGCGTGGCAAGGTCCAGACCGAAATCTTCGGTCCGATGACCCTACCCGAATATGACGAGCGGATCCGCGGCTACGCCGCCGAACTCGGCGTCGAGGTCGAGATTTTTCATTCGAACATCGAGGGTGAGATCGTAAACCGGATATACGAGGCGAACGATAAGGGCTTCGACGCGGCATTGTTCAACCCGGCGGCGTTCGGGACCGGCTACCCGGCGCTGGTCGCAGCGATCTCGCAGGTCAAATTCCCGACGATCGAGATTCATATATCGAACCCGATAAGACGCGGCCCGGCTTCCGAGACGGCGCGGGTCAGCCACGGCATCGTCGCGGGCTTCGGGTTGACGGGATACTATCTGGCGTTGCGCGGCGTGCGCGACATGCTTGCGGCCAAGAGGTGATCAACGCCGCCATCGTCGGGCTCGGCCGGTGGGGCCGAACGCTCGTCAATTCGGTGCAGGGCAAGAGCAGCGTGATCCGCTTCACGGCGGCCCATACCGGCACCCGTGCTTCGGCCGAGGCGTTCTGCGCCGAGAACGGGATCGCCCTCAAAGACGATCTCGACCAGATCCTCGCCGACGCAGCAATCGATGGAGTCGTCTTTGCGACGCCGCACAGCCAGCACGGCGGCCAAGTCGAGCGCACCGCGGCGGCCGGCAAGCATGTCTTCATGGAAAAGCCGTTCACCCTCGATTTGAAGAGCGCCGAGGCGGCGATAGAGGCGGTGGCGCGCGCCGGGGTGGTGCTGGCTGTCGCCTATCCGAGACGGTTTCATCCGGCGATGATCGAGCTGAAGGCACGGATAGACGATGGCCGGCTCGGCACCGTCAGCCATTGCGAGAGCGCGCAGGCATCACCGGCCGGGATCACGATGTCACCGGATTATTGGCGGTCCGATCCGCAGGAGGCGCCAGCCGGCGCGATGACCGCGACCGGCGTGCACAATCTCGATGCATTGATCTATCTGTTCGGCAAAATCGACGAGGCTTACTGCACGAGCCTGCGCCGGGTCATGGCGCGGCTGGAAGATACGACCACGGTCCTGCTCAGCCTCGCGAGCGGGATATCGGCGACCCTCTACTGCTCGCTCGTGACGGCGCCCACCTACCGCTTTGCGGTCTACGGCACGAGGGGCTCGGTCGAGCTTGCGACGCCGGAACTCGAATTCCGCTTTACGCCGGTTACCGAGCGGCCGGCAACCGGTCGGCATCCCGCGCCTGCACCCGAGATCATCGATTACAAGGGCTTCAACGCCCTCGCAGCCGAGCTCGAAGGGTTCGCTGCGGCGATCAATCGCGAACGCCCCTACCCGATCACCGCGGAGGAAGTGCTGCACGGCGTCGCCGCGTTCGAGGCGATCGTCCGTTCGGCGGCGGTCCACCGGCCGGTGAAGGTCTCCCAATGACTGTTATCGTGCTCTACCCTGAGGAGCGGCAGATCCCGGACGACGGCCTCGAAGCCGGGATTTTCGGTCCCGATGTCCGCATCATGCGGCGGCAAGTCAAAACCCTCGCCGACCTCGACCCCACCGACTGCGCCGAGGTCGACGGGCTGATGATCATGCGCTACGCGGTCACACCCGAGGACATCCAGCGTTTTCCGCGGCTGCGCGCGATCGTGCGCATGGGTGTCGGCTACGACAGAATCGCGCGGCCGGCTGCGGCGGCGCGCAGCATCCTCGTCTGCAACGTGCCGGATTACGGCACGACCGAGGTCGCCGACCACGCGATGGCCCTGGCGCTATCGTTGCGCCGCGGCGTGATCCTCTATCACGAGCGCCAGCGGCAGGACCCGCCGGCGCCCTGGGGGCCCGTCAAGGGCGAGCTGATCCGCCGCCTCGGAGTTCAGACCTTCGGCATCATCGGGCTCGGGCGGATCGGCACCGCCGTGGCGCTGCGGGCCCGTGCCTTCGGCTTCCGGGTCGTGTTTTACGATCCGCACCTGCCGAACGGCGCCGAGCTGGCGCTCGGCATCGGCCGCGCCGCCACTCTCGAAGATCTGCTGCGCCAGACCGACACGTTGTCGGTTCATGCGCCGCTGACACCCGAAACCCGCGGCATGCTCGGCGCCGCCGAACTTGCGCTGCTCCGCGAGGGCGCGGTGGTGGTCAACACCGCGCGCGGGCCGATCATCGATCTCGATGCGCTGCTGGCGTTGTTGCGCGACGGCCATATCGCCGCCGCCGGGCTCGACGTGTTGCCGGTCGAGCCCCCGGTCGAGCCGATCCCCGAACTGTTGCGCGCCTACCGCGCTTGCGAGCCCGGGCTCGAAGGCCGCCTCGTCGTGACCCCGCACGCCGCCTGGTTCACCCCCGAATCGGAGCACGATACGCGGGTCAAATCGGCCGAGACGATGCGCGCGGCATTGCTGACCAACCGCCCGCAGAACGTGATCACCCCGGACATGTTCTAGTTCGGACAGATCCGTCTTGCGCAGCGATCGCCCCTCACCCCCAGCCCTCTCCCCGCGAGCGGGGAGAAGGAGGGACCCGCGCAGCGGGAGGGTGGGAGGCGCAGCAAGTGATGGAGGCGCACTGGGTATCGCGGCTGGGCGATTTTGCCTATTCTGTCCTCGAAATGCGGCAACTCGATCTGTTCAGCCAAACTTCGGGCTCCGCCGAACGGTGTCCTTCTGACGAGGTGGCGCAACCGGTCATCGCGGTAGAAGCCATCGAAGACGACGACCTGCTGGCCGGCCTTCCCCACTCGGGTATCTCAGATAGCGTCGCCCTTGCCCCCGAGGCGGGGCGGCGGCGCTTGACCGCCGCAATCCCCGCTCTCGAAGCTCTGTGCCGCCGTTTCTCCGGTTTCGGAGCCGATCGGATCGTGCCCGAACAAGCGGCCGCGATCGATGCTCTCGCAGAGATTGCCGGCTCCGGTGCGGCACAAGCGCTCGCTCGGCTGATCGGCAGGAGGACCGTTCAAGGGCCGTGTCTACGACGAGCCGTCGGCGCGGCCGCGCGCCTCGGTGCCAAGCTGCCGGCCGGCACGGTGATGGAGTTGCTGCGACACGATGATCCGACGATTCGCGCCGATGCATGCCGGTTCGCCCAGCCCTCGCCGGAAATGGTTGCGCAATTACGCGAGCTGCTGGACGATGTTCAACGGCCGGTACGAATGGCGGCCGCGGGCGCTCTCGGGCTCATGGGACGCAACGAGGTGCGCCCGCTCCTCACCCGCTATCTTCGCGAGGCACCGTCTGCGCAGATCATCGACGCCATCGTTCCAGTCGCCGATGAGGAGTGCATCGTCCTGCTCGGGCGGGTCGCCCGCACGATGCCTGACCTGTCGGCGGCAGCACTCGATGCACTTGATGCGATCGACCATCCACGGGCGTTGAGAATCCTTACCGAAATCGGTGTTCCCTCCAGCAACGGGTAATTCATGGTAGTGATCCGCTTCGCTTGCGCCGTCCTGGCGCTCGCCATTGCCGCCGTTGTGACGCCGGTCGGGCGCGCTGTCGCGGCCACCAACCAGGTGATCGAGATGCCGAATGGATTGAAATACACCGACACCAAGACCGGCGACGGCGCTGCGGCAACACCGGGCAACAAGGTCTCGGTGCATTATACCGGATGGCTGTACAACAACGGGGCCAAGGGGGCGAAGTTCGACAGCTCGGTCGACCGCGGTCAGCCGTTTCAATTCACCCTCGGGGCGCACCAGGTCATTGCCGGGTGGGACGAAGGCGTCGCCGGCATGAAAGTCGGCGGCAAGCGCACTCTGATCATTCCGCCCGAGCTCGGCTATGGCGCCCGGGGCGCCGGCGGAGTCATTCCGCCGAACGCCACATTGATGTTCGACGTCGAGCTGTTGGGAGTTCAGTAGCGTCGCTCCGATGGTGGACAGCCACAGCCATCATCGGCACGGGAATTCCCCGGTAAATTACGGACGCGCCTTCGCGATCGGGATCGCCGCGAACCTGACCTATCTCGGCGGGGAGGCCGTCGCCGGGGTTCTTTCCGGCTCGCTCGCGCTGCTCGCCGATGCCGGCCACAACCTCGGGGATGTGCTGGGCCTCGCATTGTCCTGGGGGGCCGCGGTGCTGGGCCGCCGGCAGCCGAGCGGCCGGTTCACCTACGGGCTGCGCAGCAGCTCCATTCTCGCCGCGCTCGCCAACGCGATCATTCTGTTGGTGGTGACCGGCGGGATCGCCTGGGAGGCAATCTGGCGCATCAGCCACCCCATGCCGGTCGCCAGCGGCATCATCGTCGCGGTCGCTGCAATCGGAATTTTTGTCAATGGCGGGACGGCGCTGCTCTTTTCCCCCGGCAGTGGCGACCTCAATGTGAAGAGCGCCTTTCTCCACTTGGCGGCCGATGCGCTCGTCACGGCCGGTGTCGTGGCCGCCGGCGTCGTGATCTGGTTGACCAATTGGCTGTGGCTCGATCCGCTCGTCAGCCTGGTCGTTTCCGCTGTCATCGTCTTCGGCACCTGGGCCCTCTTGAAGAGCGCCATTGGCCTCGCGTTGGACGCGGTGCCGGAAGGGCTCGACAGTGCCGTGGTGCGCGCCCATCTGCTTTCTCTGCCCGGTGTAGCAGGCCTACACGATCTGCACATTTGGGGCATGAGCACCACGGAGACGGCGCTGACCTGCCATCTGATCATGCCGCACGGTCACCCCGGCGATGCCGCGCTCAACGAGATGGCGCAGCAGCTGCACCACCGCTTCGGCATACAGCACGCGACGATCCAGATTGAGCTCGCCGATAGCGAGGAGGCCTGCGCGCTGACCCCTGAACACGTCGTTTGAGGCCGTTGCTCCGGCGGCCCGTCGGGACTAGCTTCGATCCATCTTAGGCGTTCTTCCCCGGAGGAAAGAATGAGCGAACGTGCCCATGTCCGCGAAGTGGGGCTCCGCGACGGATTGCAAAGCATCGCCGAGATCGTGCCGACCGAGCAGAAGCTCGCCTGGCTCGATGCCGAGCACGCCGCCGGGGTGCGCGATATCGAGGTCAGCTCGTTTGTCCCGCCCAAGCTGCTGCCGCAGCTCGCCGACGCAGAGGCGGTCGTGCGCCATGCGCTGTCATTGCCCGGCCTCACGGTCTCGGCGCTCATCCCGAACCTCAAGGGCGCCGAGCGCGGCCTCGCGCTCGGGGTGCACGAGATGAATTTCGTGCTGTCGGTCAGCGAGGGGCACAACCGTTCGAATGTCCGCCGCAGCACTGCGGAATCGGTCGAGGATTTTCGTCGTGTCGTGGCGCTGTGCCGGACCGCGCCGGAAGACCGGCGCCCACGCATTGCCTGCGGCCTCGCCACCGCCTTCGGTTGCACGATCGAGGGCGCGGTCGACGAGGACCGGGTGCGGCGCATCGCTGTCGAAGTCGCCGAGGCCGGCGCCGACGCGATCGCTCTTGCCGACACGGTCGGCTACGGCCAGCCCGCTGCGGTCGAACGCGTTTTCCGCCGGGTCATGGCCGATGTCGCGCCATTGCCGGTCTCCGGGCATTTCCACGACACACGCGGGCTCGGTCTGGCCAACGTGCTCGCCGCTCTCAATGCCGGCGCGCGCTCCTTCGATGCATCGCTCGGGGGGCTTGGCGGCTGTCCCTACGCGCCCGGCGCGACCGGCAACATCGTTACCGAGGATCTCGCCTTTATGCTCGAGGCGATGGGGTTTGCGACCGAGATCGACCTCGACCGGCTGATCGCCGTCCGCGAGCTCGTTCATCGGGCACTGCCGAACGTCGAGCAGCACGGCGCCATTGCCAAGGCCGGGCTGCCGAAGAATTTTCACCCGACCCGGTTGGCCGAGGCGGCCGAATGAGGTGGTCGAGAATGCTGTTCCGCTGGTATTTGCGTGAGATCCGGCGTTTGAAAGTACCGGAAGATCGCAGTGAGGCTATTGCTACGTATCCCTTCGCCTGACGGTTTACCGGATGTCGCCGACTCGGCTTCGGCTCTCGCTGATCTATTTGCTGCTCGCCCCATTAGCCGTTCTGCACCGGTTTCGCCGCCGCCGCTCGGGTTGGATAAAAGCGCCCCCATCGAGTTGCTCGAGGGCGCGCTGATGCTGAGGCTGGGGATCTCGTGCTATTACCACGACAGCGCGGCCGCAATTGTCGACGACAGCGAAATAAAATTTGCCATTCAGGAGGAGCGGCTGAGCCGCCGAAAGCACGATCGGCGATTTCCGGCGCTGGCGATCGCCCACGGTTTGCAGGCGTGCGGCGTCCCGATCAACGATCTTGCGAGCATCGTATTTTACGAAGACCCGCAGC
>VAZT01000222.1 GCA_005884825.1 Alphaproteobacteria bacterium | reverse complement strand
AAAAAAAGTCCGGCGCCGAGGTCCAGGTATGGAAGATGCTCCAACCGCTTTTTTCGACGGGCTCCTTCGAGGTGCGGCGGGTGATCAGGGTCCCCCAGTCATTGGCCTGCAATTCGACGTTGAGCCCTGCCTTGCGCAGCGCCTCCAGCGTGACCAGCGCCTGACCGTGAACGATCGACTGGTCGGTGGCTGACAGCAGTACGATCTTCTCGCCCTTGTAGCCGGATTCCTGGATCAGCTGCTTTGCCTTGGCCGGGTTTGGCCCGTTGAGCAGGGCGGCGGCGCCGGCATTGGTCTCGAACGGCGTGCCGCAGCCGAACAGCGCCGCGCAGGTCTTCCAGTATTTCGGGTCGCCGGCCGCCGCGCCCATATAGTCTTTCTGGTCGACCAGGTTCAGCACCGCCTGGCGGAGTTTCAAGTTGTTGAACGGCGGCTGAACGTGGTTGAAGCGCAGGATGCCGTGATTGCCGAGCGGATCGACGGTAGTGACGGTGATGTCCTTGCTGGCGGCAAACACCGGGACGAGGTCGGCCGGCGGCTGCTCGTACCAATCGGCTTCGCCGGCGTTGAGGGCCGCCGCGGCGGTCGAGGTGTCGGGGATGTAGAGCCACTCGACGCGGTCGACCTTTGCCACCTTGCCGCCGGAGGCGAAGCTCGGCGCCTCCTCGCGCGGCACGTAGTCGGCGTTCTTGACAAAGACCGCCTTATGGCCGGGTTCCCACTCTTCTTTGACGAATTTGAACGGGCCGGAGCCGATCGCCTCTGGGATTTGCTGGTACGCGTCGGTCTTGGCCAGCCGCTCCGGCATCATGAACGGCACGTTGCTCGACAGCTTGCCGAGAGCATCGAGGATCAGCGGGAACGGCGATTTCAGCTTTATCGTGAATGTCTTGTCGTCGACCGCTTGCATCTCGCCGACGGCTTCCATCAGCTTCTGGCCGAGCGTGTCGCGTTTGCCCCAGCGCTCGACGGAGGCGATGCAATCGGCGGCGCGCACCGGCTGGCCGTCATGCCACTTCAACCCGTCGCGCAGGACGAAGCTGTAGCTCAGCTTGTCGTCGCTGGCAGTCCAGCGATCGACCATTTGCGGCTGCGGCTTGAAATCCTTGTCGAGCGCGAACAGCGTATCGAAGACCAGGTAACCAAAATTTCGCGTGACATAGGCGGTGGTCCAAATCGGGTCGATGCTGCGCAGATCCGCCTGCGGAATGAACCGCAAGGTCTTTTGCGGAGCGCTTTGGGTCCACCCGATCGAAGGGACGAAGTAGGCAAGAAAAGCTGCCGCTGCCGCCCATCGCAATGTTTGCGTGAAAGAAATCATGCGTTCCCTGTTCGGCGTATTGTTCTCGCGAACTTACGCCATCCGTGGCAAGAACGACAATGCAAAAGCTGGGCCGCAGATTCCCTCCCAGGCCGGCGGCGGAGGCGGTAAGATGAGGGCGGAGCAAGCATGGCCAGCGAAAACGATCTCGCTTACTTGTCGGCGGTTTTGCTGCTCGACCTCTACCGCCGGAGAGAGCTGTCGCCGGTCGAGGCGACCCGGCTGATTTTCGATCGGCTCGACGCGCTGCAGTCCAGGATCAATGCATTCTGCGTTGTGGATCGGGACGGCGCGTTGGCGGCGGCGCGCGCATCCGAGGGGCGCTGGTTGCGCGGCGAAGCAGCGGGGCGGCTCGACGGCGTGCCGGTGACGATCAAGGATCTGATCCTGATGCGCGGCATCCCGACCCGGCGCGGCTCGCGCCTTGTCGAGCCCGATCAGGACTGGTCGGAGGATGCGCCCGCGACGGCCCGGTTGCGCGAGGCGGGCGCGGTAATAATCGGCAAGACCACGACGCCGGAATTCGGCTGGAAAGCCTTGGGCGACAGCCCGCTGACCGGGATCACCCGCAATCCCTGGGACCTTTCGCGCACGCCCGGCGGCAGCAGCGCCGGCGCCGCGGCGGCCTGTGCCGCCGGGATTGGGCCATTGCATGTCGGCAGCGATGGTGCGGGCTCGATCCGCATCCCGAGCGCCTTCACAGGCGTCTTCGGATTGAAGCCGAGCTTTGGCCGAGTGCCCGCCCATCCTCCTTCGCCGATGGGCCTCTTGGCGCATATCGGGCCGATGACGCGAACCGTCGCCGACGCGGCCCTCTTGCTGACCGTTCTAGCGGGCCCCGACCATCGCGACCCCTATGCTCTGCCCCCGGATGAGAAGAATTATCTGCCCGGGCTGGAAGAGGGCGTGCGCGGTTGGCGGATCGCCTACAGCCCAACCCTCGGCTACGCCAAAGTCGATCCCGAAATCGCCGCCGCAGCGGCAGAGGCGGCGCGGCAGTTCGAGGCGCTCGGCGCCATCGTCGAAGAGGTGGACGCGATCTTCGCTTCGCCGCGCGACGCGCTCTTCAAATTGTGGGCGGCGGGCGCGGCAAAACTCCTCGCCGGTATGCCCGCTGACCGGCGCGAAGCGATCGACCCCGGGCTGGTCGCGACGGCGGAAGAGGGCGAGCGGATCAGCGCCGTCGACTATCTCGGCGCCGACCTCGTCCGCAATGGGCTCGCTCGGCAGATGGCGGAGTTCCACCGGAACTACGATCTGCTGCTGACGCCGATGATGCCGGTCCCGGCCCTGCCGGTCGGGCAGGATCTGAACGATCCCGCGACCGAGCGGCATTGGATCGACTGGTCGCCGTTCAGCTATCCCTTCAACTTGACCCGTCAGCCGGCAGCCAGCATTCCTTGTGGCCTGACCGGCGCGGGGCTGCCGATCGGCCTGCAGATCGTCGGCCCGCTCTACGCCGATGATCGCGTCTTGCGCGCCGCCCGGGCCTTCGAAACGACGCAGCCCGAACGCCGGCCGCCCCTTCAACTTTGAGAGGAAGAATGCCGGAAACCGACGAGAAAACGATACTCCGCGAGACCCTTGCCGCGATCCCGGAGATTCTCGGCCCCGAGCTCGATGGCCTAATGGTCGAGCGCGCGGTTATTGGCTTGTTCTTCACCGGAGTGAAGCTCAGCAACGGCATAGCCGGGGCCTGCGCGACGCCGATCAAGACGATCCCCGAGGCGGTCTGTTGTCCGACATCGGCGATGGCAATGCCGTTTCCCGGCAAGCTGCACGGCCGCCCGGCGCTCGACCTCGCCAAGGAAGCGCTCGGCGATCACAGCATTCGCCGCGCCGTCGGCATCGCGGCGATGAACGCCCTCGCCGACACCTGCTGGCGCCGCCGTCCGCATCCGGTAACCGAGCTGCGCCTAGGCGTCGATGCGTTCGACGCGACCGAGATGCGCCCCGGCGACAAGGTCGTTGTCGTCGGCGCTTTTGTGCCGTTCCTGCGCGAGCTGAAGCGCCGCCGCCAGCCTTTCCTCGTGGTCGAGCAGGACCCGGCGACCCTCAAAGCCGAGGAGCTTCCGTTCTTCCGTCCGGCCGAACAGGCGGGCAGCGTCGTTCCCGAGGCCGACGTGCTGCTGATTACCGGCACGACTTTGATCAACGACACGCTGGAAGAGCTGTTGCACCTGGCGAAGCCGGTGGCTCGGGTGACGATGGTCGGCCCTACGGTCAGTCTCTTGCCCGACGCGTTTCTGCGCCGCGGCGCCGATATTCTCGGCACGGTTCGCATCACCGCGCCGGATGAATTTCTCGAGACGCTCGCCGAAGGTGGGTCCGGCTACCACTTTCTCGGCCGCTCCGCGCAGAAGGTCGTGCTCGTCGAGCGCTCGGGGCTCAACTCAGCGGCATAGAGAGTGACCAAAGCGCATATCGGAATTGGTGGCGGATTGTCGCTTGTGCCTCGTCATTCCCGCGAAAGCGGGAATCCAGACAGGACGAGCGGTTGCGCGGCAACCCCTGGACCCCCGCTTTCGCGGGGGTGACCATCCCCATGAAGAATACATACGCCAGTTACCTCGGGCTGCAGCGGCTGCTTTCCGCGCAGATACTGCAGACCAGCTCCGACGACGAGCTGCTGTTCATCATCATCCACCAGCAGCATGAGCTGTGGTTCAAGCTCGCCATCCACGAGCTCGATTGCGCGATCAAATCTTTGATGAAGGAAGAGGCGCAGGACGCCGATTGCATCATCGCCTTCAAGCGGCTGTCGCGGGTCAGCGCGATCCAGCACATCCTGATCTCGTCGTGGGACGTCATGGCGACTTTGACCCCGGACGAATTTTTCCTATTCCGCGAGACGGTGGGGCGGGACGGCGCCTCAGGGTTCCAGTCGGTTCAATACAGAATGCTGGAATACAAGCTCGGCCTCAAATACCGCTTCCTCGATTTCGAACTGCCAGGTGGTGGCAGGCAAACGATCGACGTGTTCGAGAACGCGCAGAGCGAAGAAGAAAAAGAGCGGTTGCGCATCGCTTTGGCAGCGCCCGCCATCTACGATGCGGTGATCTCGTACATGGCGAGAGTCCTACCGGCATTCGGCATCGAGGACCCGCGTTCGGGAGACTACTCGCACCTGCACCGCAAAATTGCGGCGGTGTTCAGGGCATGGAGCTACGTCTACCGAAACCGCGCCAGCGCGCCGGAGTTGTATCAGCTCGGCGAAAAATTGATCGATCTGGAAGATGCGTTCCGGAAATGGCGTTTTGCACACCTCGCGACCGTGTCGCGGGTCATCGGCGCCAACACCGGAACGGGCGGCTCCAGCGGATTGCGGTATTTGCGGGCCGCCGCCAACCAGCTCTTCGAGCACCCGATGTACCCGGAGCTGTGGGACGTGCGCAGTGAGATGTTCAGCCGCCCGCAGGAGTTCGACCTCGCCGCCGCCGGGTACGACTCGGAGCAGGGCCCCTCACCCCAACCCTCTCCCCGCATGCGGGGAGAGGGAGGGAGCCGCGAAGCGGGAGGGTGAGGGGCATAGCCGAGGCAATTTTGACCGTTGCCATACGTGCGTCAAACACGCTAACGTGCACGTGATGAGTAAGTTTTCACAAATGTCGACTTGGTGGTGGCCCGTCTAAGCTAGGCGGCCGCATTCCTATTTCGATTGAGGCCGCCCAGGGAGCACCGGGCGGCCTTCGCAATTCACGGCGGACCTATCCGGAACCCGGGGCGATCCCAACCAGAGGGTCCCCATGAAGCCCAAAAGCTATTTTACCAAAGGCGGCATCCGCGTTACGCGGGAGATCCGCAACCGCGACTATCAGCCGGCCGACACCGCGTTGGCCCGAGCGCTCGACGAGCGGCGCGGGGTCTTGTTTTCCTCGAGCTTCGAGTTTCCCGGCCGTTATACGCGGTGGGATATGGGCTTTGTCGACCCGCCGCTGGTTTTCACCGCGCGCGGACGCCGGTTCTCGATCGAAGCCCTAAACGAGCGTGGCCTCGTTCTGTTGGGGCCGATTGCCGAAAGCCTCGCTGATCTGGCCGCAAGTCGCGTCGAACGTGTCGGGCGCGCTCGGATATCGGGTGAGATCGAGCAAACCGAGCAGCGTTTTCCGGAGGAGAGCCGCAGCCGGCAGCCCTCGGTGTTCTCGATCCTGCGCGCCTTGATCGATCTGTTCGGCAGTGCCGAGGACCAGCACCTCGGGCTCTACGGCGCCTTTGGTTACGATCTGGTCTTCCAGTTCGAGCCGATGGAGTTGCGGCTGCCGCGGCCGGATGACCAGCGCGATCTCGTCCTCTATCTGCCTGACGAAATCCTCGTTGTCGACCACATGCGGCAGGTTACGGCAACCCATCGCTACGAATTCGATGTGGGAGGCGTCTCGACGCAAGGACTGCCGCGCTCGACCCCACCCGCTCGTTATGGCCTCGATAATCTGCCAGCCTCCCCCCTAAACGAGAGCGACCATGGCCCCGGCGAATACGCCGCATTGGTCGAACGCGCCCGAGCGGCCTTTATGCGCGGGGATTTGTTCGAGGTCGTGCCCGGGCAGCTCTTCGCCGAACCTTGCGCCGACCCGCCGAGCGTCGTCTTTCACCGCCTGCGACAGGCCAATCCGGCACCCTATGGCGCATTGATCAATCTCGGCGAGGGCGAGTTTCTGGTCGCCGCCTCACCCGAAATGTATGTCCGGGTCGAGGGAAGGCGGATCGAGACCTGCCCGATCAGCGGCACGATCGCACGCGGCCGCGACCCGGTCGAAGACGCCGCGCGCATCCGGGAACTGCTCAATTCCGCTAAGGACGAGAGCGAGCTGACGATGTGCACGGACGTCGACCGCAACGACAAATCGCGGGTTTGCGTGCCCGGCACCGTCCGGGTCATCGGGCGCCGCCAGATCGAGCTCTATTCGCGGCTGATCCACACCGTCGATCATGTCGAAGGCGTGTTGCGCGAGGAGTTCGACGCGCTCGACGGTTTCCTTAGCCACGCCTGGGCGGTGACGGTAACTGGCGCGCCAAAGCGTTGGGCGATCCGCTTTATCGAGGAGGAAGAGCGTTCGTCACGCCGCTGGTACGGGGGGGCCATCGGGCGTGTAACGTTTGACGGCAATATGAACACGGGGCTGACCCTTCGCACGATCCGCATGAAGGACGGCGTTGCCGAAGTCCGCGCCGGTGCGACGTTGCTTTACGACAGCGACCCGCAGGCAGAAGAAGCCGAGACCCGCTTGAAGGCGGCGGCGATGTTCACTGCGATCCGCGGGACGAAGACAACGTCCGCCACCCGAACGGAGGCCGGAGCCGAGATCGGCAGGGGTCGCCGGGTGCTGTTGGTCGACCACGAAGACTCTTTTGTTCACACATTGGCCAATTACATCCGCACGACCGGCGCGGAGGTCGTGACGATGCGCCCCGATGTGGCCCGCGGCGAATTGCGGGCGAGCGACGGTTACGATCTCGTCGTCTTGTCCCCGGGACCGGCCCGGCCCACCGATTTCGCGATGGCCGAGACGCTCGATCTCGCTATCCGGCGCCATTTGCCGGTATTTGGCGTCTGCCTCGGCCTGCAAGGGATTGTCGAGTATTTCGGCGGCTCGCTCGCCGTGCTCGACCCGCCGATGCACGGCAAGCCGTCACCGGTACGGGTGCGCGGCGGCCGGCTATTGCGCGGCCTGCCGAGTGAGTTCACCGTCGGGCGGTATCATTCGCTGCATGCGGTGCGCAGCACATTGCCGCCGGAGCTTTCGGTCACCGCGGAAACCGACGACCGCGTCGTGATGGCAATCGAGCACCAACACCTGCCGATCGCCGCGGTGCAGTTTCACCCGGAATCGGTGATGACATTGCGCGATGAAATCGGCATGCCGATCATCGCCGCGGTTATGTCCGCCCTTGCTTCCTAGCCGCCGACGGCGCCCTGCGTCTCGACATAGACCGAATAGACCGACTGGCTCGCCGCCATGAAGAGGCGATTGCGTTTGCGGCCGCCGAAACACACATTGGCGCAGCGCTCGGGCAGCATGATGCGGCCGATCATTTTGCCGTCGGGGGCAAGCACGACGACGCCATCCTCGGCCTCACCGCCGGACCACCCGCACCACAAATTGCCCTCGACATCGATCCGCATGCCGTCGGAGCCGCCCGGCTCGGCGCTGTTGAACTCGCGTCGATTGGCGGTTTTGGTGCCGTTTTCGACGACATCGTAAACCTGGATCGTGCGCTGCCCCGGACCGGGCGTGTCGATGACATAGAGCAGCTTCTCGTCGGGCGAGAAGGCGAGTAATTGCCGCGGATGCCGGCGCCGTTGTCGCTGAACCAGATCGAACCGTCGGATTTGACGACGACGTCGTTGGGGCCGGTCAATTTCTTCCCGTCGAAGGAATCAGCGAGCACGGTGATCGTACCGTCGTGCTCGGTGCGAGTCAGCCGCTGCGTGTCCATCTCGCATGTGATGAGCCGTCCCTGGCGATCGCGGGTGTTGCCGTTGGCGTAGTGCGACGGCTTGCGGAATAGGCTGACCGCCCCGGTTTCTTCGTCCCACTTCATCATCCGGTCGTTCGGGATGTCGCTCCAGATCAAGCAACGAAGGTCTCCGAACCACACCGGTCCCTCATTAAACCGGCATCCGCTGGCGATCACCTCCACCGCCGCATTTCCGAGAACGAGCGGCGTAAACCTTGGGTCGAGAGTCTTTATCCTCTGATCCGGGTAGCGCACGATTCCCGGATCCCAACTTGCTGCCATCGATGCCAATCCCCCGCCAATG